>CAYJHU010000047.1:0-9633 GCA_964369655.1 uncultured Desulfovibrionaceae bacterium
TTTTTAATATGAAAATAAAAGAAGTTTAAATTAAACAAGCTATTAAAGCTCTAAAATGTCATTTAGTTTTTGGACAATATTTTCAGTACACAGCCCAAGCATTGTACGTAATTCTTTTTGTTTACCGTGTTCAACAAAGGCATCACCAATGCCAAGCCTATGAATAGTTTTTCCTTGCAAGGCATTATTATCTACTAACAATTCTGTCACTGCTGAGGAAAAGCCACCTAAAAGAGTACCTTCTTCAATTAAAAGAACATGCGTATGCTTTTGTACTAATTCTAAAATTTGTTTTTCCGGCAAGGGTTTTACCCAGATAGGATCAAGAACGGAAATGGTTTTCCCTGTAGTTTCAAAAATTTGCTGAGCAGCCGCCAATGAGTCATGCACACAAGCTCCGGTAGCGATAATGAGTGCATCGCTCCCTTCTTGTAGTAACTCGCCTTCTCCCATGGGAAGCTGCTTATAAACTTCGGGTAATGTAAGGCCAAAACCAAGACCGCGCGGATAGCGTAAAGCCACAGGGCCATCATGTTTGCTGGCAGTATAAAGGGCATGACAAAGTATGATTTCATCTCTAGGGGCAAGCATACACATATTTGGAATATGTCGTAAGTATGCAATATCAAATACACCATGATGAGTTGGCCCGTCTTCACCCACAAGACCTGCCCTGTCGATGCAAAAGGTGACGGGAAGATTTTGTAAACACACATCGTGCAAAACCTGATCATAAGCGCGCTGCAAAAAGGTAGAATACAGCGCCACCACAGGGCGTTTGCCTTGCATGGCAAGACCGGCCGCAAAGGTGACGGCATGCTGCTCGCAAATGCCAACGTCTACAAATCGTTCGGGGTACTGCATGGCAAAAGCATGAGTACCGGTACCTTCGGGCATGGCCGCCGTTATAGCTACAATATTTTCATCTTCCTTTGCAAGATTAACAAGACAGTGGCTAAAGGCATCGGTGAAGGAAAGTTTGGCATTTTTGGCAGGTAGAACACCGGTTGGCACTTCAAAGCCCCCTACCCCATGAAAATGTGTGGGATCATCTTCTGCCGGCGTATACCCTTTCCCTTTGCGGGTAAGAATATGTAAAAGCACGGGGCCGTCTTCGATGGCTGAGGCCATGTGTAAATGCTTTGTTAACGCCGCCAAATCATGCCCATCTACGGGGCCTATGTAGTTGAAACGAAAAGCCTCAAAAAGCATACCCGGTGTAAAAAAAGATTTAAAACTCCATTCACCGCGCAAAGCATAGGTAGCTAAATCATCACCGATACGCGGCACAGAACGTAAAAATGATAACACATCTTTACGCATTTGACGCACCCAGCGCCGTGAAAGATTGCGACTTAAAAAACGTGACAGAGCGCCCACATTGGGGGAGATGGACATTTCATTATCGTTTAGAATAACAATAAAACGCTTACCCATATGCCCGGCAAGGTTTAAGCCCTCAAGAGCTTGTCCGCCGGTGAGTGCGCCATCCCCAATAACGGTGACAATACGATGTTCTTCTCCGGCTAAATCACGAGCCATGGCCATGCCAAGACCGGCAGAAATGGAAGTAGAGGCATGCCCTACCCCAAAGTGATCATATGGGCTTTCGCTTACCTTTGGAAATCCGGAAAGTCCCCCCAAGGTTCGTAAAGTGGAAAATGCCTCTGCTCGCCCTGTGAGTAATTTCCAAGCATAACTTTGATGCCCCACATCCCACACAAATTTGTCTTTATCGGCGTCAAAACAATGGAGTAAGGCAAGTGTCAATTCCACAACGCCAAGAGAAGGGGCTAAGTGTCCGCCATTTTTGGAGACAACCTCAATAATCCGTGCGCGTACCTCCTCACCAAGCGCCTCAAGGCTTTGCAAGTCCATATCTTGCAATTCTGTGGGACTTTGTAAGCGTGATAGCAACGAAAGTTTGCTTATATCTGTGGAGGCATCGTGCATTATTTTTCCAATATGGTAAAAGTTATAAAGAGAAGAAGTTTTTTTGGAAGGTTCTAAAACTAAGACGAGCGAACTACCACATAGCTTGCAAGCCCGCGTAAAAATTCTGCTTCACTACCCTCTACACCCACAAGGCTTTGTAAGGCAATGTTTTTTTGCTCTTCAGCCAGCGCACGGCTTTGTTCAAGCCCCACAAGGGATGGGTAAGTATTTTTACCTTGCTCAGCATCACTTCCTGCCGGTTTACCAAGGGTGGCGGTATCAGCCGTTACATCTAAAATATCGTCAGCTATTTGAAATGCCGTACCAAGCGCCGCTCCATATGTTTCGAGAGTCTTTACCATGGCAAGCTCTGCCCCTGCAAGCAAAGCACCGCAAACGCAACTTGCTTGTAAAAGCGCACCGGTTTTCATGGCATGCATGGTGCGTAAACTTTCTAAAGTTACATTTTTTTCGCCTGTATATTGCATATCAAGCACTTGCCCACCCACCATACCATGGCTGCCAACGGCTCGCCCAAGATAGGCCAATGCACGTAAGCATTGCTCTGCACCAATGGCACCGGTGGAACAACATGAAGACACGGAAGTCATAAAAACAAAGGCATCGGTAAGCAACGCATCACCGGCCAAAATAGCCATGGCCTCACCAAATTGCTTATGGCTTGAAGGCTTACCGCGGCGCAAATCATCATCATCCATGGCAGGTAAATCATCATGGATAAGCGAATAAGTATGAATCATTTCAATAGCGGCGGCAAATGGCAGTATTTTTTCTTCATCAAGACCGCAAAGCTTGGCGGTGGTCATGCATAAAATAGGACGAATGCGCTTGCCTCCGGCCATAAGACTATACTCCATGGCCTCACGCAAAGAATTTGGTAAAAAAGGCGGCATGCTATGGCCCTGACAATTATTCATGGCGTGAGCCTTAAGGCAATTGGCAAGGAAATTTTCAACCCTTGCGCCGCGTTCTTTAAGGATTTGCTTTAATGCATCGGGGGCTAGGATGGTACTCATTCTTCTTCCTCAAAACAAGCTTCAAAATTTTCTGCACCGTTTTCGGTCATAAGCCGAATTTCATGCCTTGCTTTATCAAGTTGAGTGCGACACTCCTTGCTTAACTGCATGCCTTCTTTGTACAAAGCCACACTATCATCAAGGGAAACATCACCCTTTTCCATACTGTTTACAATGCTTTGCAAGCGTTGCATGCGTTCTTCAAAGCTTTGATTTTTATCTTTTTGTTTCATATAATTACCTTAATTTTGCCAAGTTTTTTTCACCGTGGCCGCAAGTCCGCCATCGGCCACTTGCAAGGAAATATCTTGTCCAGCCTGTATATCCTGTACTGAGCGCAAAATCTGACCCTGAGCATCTTTTACAAGGGCATAGCCTCGTCCCAAAGGCGCCATGGGGTCATATGCTTTAAGCTCTAACTCAAGCTTTTGTAAAGCGCTTTCCCATTGCGTTAATTGGCGGCGCATAAGCGGCGGCAAAGCGTATTCATGGCGTGCAAAGTTTTGCTCTGCGCGTGCTAAAACTCGCTCTAAACCGTGCCATAAACGCATTTGTATAGAATCAAGCTGAGTATGAACTTGCTCATAATTTTGCACAAGGGTGGGGAGTTTTTGCTCTAAAGCCTGTAACTCTCGCTCTTTACGTTCTAGAATTTTGTCTTTATACCATTGAAGCTTTTGTACAAATTGCTTTAGTTCATCTTCTTTACGCTGCCATGCTTGCTCCGGCGAAAGCCACTTTAAGGCTTGTTCCTTATGCTGCAATTTCTCATAAAGAGATTGCAAAAGCGCCTCACCTGCATCTTGCAAGGCCATTTCAAGCCCGTCCAATCTTTGCATATATTCTTCACGCAAAGGCCACAAAAGTTGAGCGGCATGGGTGGGCGTGGCGGCACGTACATCAGCAGTTAAATCCGCCATGGAAATATCTACCTCATGCCCAATACCTGCAATTACCGGTAAGGGAGAAGTAAAAATAGCGTGGGCCACGGCTTCCTCATTAAAAGCCCATAAATCTTCCAGTGAACCACCACCACGAATAAGCACAATGATTTGCGGAGCTTGTGCTGTACCCATACTTTCAGCAATGCGCTCAAAGGCTTTGGCAATAGCCGGTGCTGCCGCATCCCCCTGCACCGGCACCGGATAAATATCAATGGAACTGCCTGTGCCGCGCGTATCGGCTATGCGCAAAAAATCATGGATGGCTGCTCCTGTGGGAGCTGTAATCACTGCAATGCGCCGAGGATTGGGAGGCAAGGGACGCTTACGCGCTTGAGCAAAAAATCCCTGCCCCTCCAACTTTAACTTCAAAGCCTCAAAAGCCGCATATAGCGCCCCGCGTCCACCCTCTTGTGCAAGAGTTACAATAAGTTGATAACTCCCGCGCGGAGCATAGACCGACACACTGCCAGCACACAAAATCTCTTGTCCGTTGGCCAGAGTGTGTGCCATGGAGGGGCGTGGCCCATCTTCAAAAACTTCGCCGGTGAGCGGGTCAAACTTTTCTTCACTGCGTTGAGAATTTTTGAACCACACACAATTAAGCAAGGCATCGTTATCCTTTAAGGAAAAATACA
This sequence comes from uncultured Desulfovibrionaceae bacterium, assembly GCA_964369655.1. Lineage (GTDB taxonomy): Bacteria > Desulfobacterota > Desulfovibrionia > Desulfovibrionales > Desulfovibrionaceae > CAYJAD01. Next base: position 4,552 of record CAYJHU010000047.1, read on the forward strand.
AATGCCCAGAACTAGGACGCGCAAGATTACTTACCTCGCCCTTTACCCACACAAAGGGAAAATGTTTTTCTAAATTTCCCTTTATGTTGGTAGTCAGTTGCTTAACGGTGAAAATATTACTCAAACAGACATTCCCCAACCGGCAAGCACTTTAGCATGCCAAGCAGAAAATTCTTCAGCAAAGTTCGTTAAGCTTAGTTCAACCTTTTCTCCACTGCGGCGATCCTTGGCTTCCAAAACACCACGCGCAAGGCTTTTTCCACCAAGGCATATTTGCATGGGAATACCAATTAAATCCGCGTCTTTAAACTTTACGCCCGGGCGTTCTTCCCTATCATCTAGCAAAACCTCAAGTCGCATAGCTTCAAGTTCTGCTTTAACTTTATTAAGTTGCTCGCATACTTCATCACTCTTGCTGTCAAGGTTCAAAACATGCACATCACAAGGAGCAAGTGGTGGAGGGAAGACAATGCCATTATCATCATGGTTTTGCTCTATGCAGGCAGCCACCACGCGCGACACACCAATACCATAGCAACCCATAGTAATAATTTGTTCTTTACCATTAGCATCCAAAAATGTAGCTTTCATGGCTTCGCTATATTTTGTCCCAAGCTTAAAGATATGCCCTACTTCAATGCCCTTGGGAAGCTCAATGGTTTTACCGCATTTAGGGCAAGGATCTGCTAAAGTAATTTCACGCAAATCTGCATAGGCTTCTATTTTACAATCACGACTCAAGCTTACATGTTGAAAGTGTGTATCACTCTTATTGGCGCCGCACACCCAGTCAGTTTGAGCTTGTAAGGCCGTATCTGCATAAATCTTAATATCTTCGTTCAATCCAACCGGACCGGCATAGCCTACTTTGGCATGCGTCCAAGCTTCTACTTCTTCCGGAGAAGCTAACTCTAAACTTGCAGCATTCAAAAGATTTTTTAACTTTACATCATTGACACTTTGATCACCGCGCACTAGCGCCGCAACTCCCTTACCATCCGCATTGAAAAGTAAGGTCTTGATGAGTGAACTTTTTTCAATTTTCATGAAAGTACAAACATCTTCCACTGTGTGGGCATCGGGCGTTGCCACTTCTTCATACGCAGGACAGGTAGCTGTGGTTGCTTCTCCCGTCCAGATAACAGCGGCGCGCTCCACATTGGAGGCGTAACCACACTCGGTGCAAGCGGCAATGGTATCTTCGCCTGTATCGGCAAGCACCATAAATTCGTGGGAAAAACTTCCGCCAATGGAACCGGTATCGGCCTCTACTGCACGAAATTTTAAAGCCATGCGCGAAAAAATACTATTATAAGCCGCATGCATTTTTTTATAACTAATATCTGCACCGGCATCATCGCCATCAAAGGAATACGCATCCTTCATAACAAATTCACGCCCGCGCAGGAGCCCAAAGCGTGGACGAATTTCATCGCGGAATTTTGTTTGAATTTGATATAAGTTCATGGGCAATTGTCGATAGGAACGCACTTCACCGCGTATTAAATCGGTAATAACTTCCTCATGCGTGGGTCCAAGACAGTAATCACGCTCATGTCTATCCTTAAAGCGCATCAGCTCTTTACCATAAAACTCCCAACGTCCCGTTTCTTGCCATAAATCCGCTGGTTGGCACGCAGGTAAAAGCAGTTCTTGTGCGCCGGCTTTATTCATTTCTTCACGCACAATATTTTTTGCTTTTTCAAGAACTCTCAAGCCCAAAGGAAGAAAAATATAAATACCGGAAGTGACCTTACGCACCATGCCGGCACGCACCAAGAGTTGATGGCTGATAACCTCAGCATCAGCTGGAGCTTCCTTAAGTGTGGGGACATAACTTGTACTTAATTGCATATTATACCTGCTCTTTTTTTATGGTAATGAGTTTATCTAATTCTTCCATAAAGGCACTTAATAAGGCATCTTGTCCTTTTACGGTGCGGATGACCTCGCCCTTACAAAAAATAATACCTTTATCTTTGCCGCCGGCAAGCCCAATGTCGGCATCCTTGGCCTCGCCCGGGCCATTGACCACACAGCCCATTACCGCCACCTTGATAGGCGCTACTTCTTTAAGTAAACGCTTCTCCACAGCAGCCGCAAGACCCATTAAATCAATTTCTGTGCGTCCGCACGTCGGGCAAGAAATAATCTCAGGCCCATGCTGACGTAAACCAAGCGAGCGCAAAATTTCATAGGCGGCAATAACTTCTTGGACAGGGTCAGCCGTAAGAGATACACGTAAAGTATCACCTATCCCCTCCCAAAATAAAATTCCAAGCCCCACCGCAGACTTTACCGCACCGCGCAAAAGGCCGCCGGCTTCGGTTATGCCCACATGCAATGGATAATCACAGCGCTGTGACAATAAACTATAGGCCGCGATGCTTTCCTGTACAGAGGAAGATTTTAAGGAAATCTTCACATCATAAAAATTTTTCTTTTCTAAAATACGCACATGCGACAAAGCACTTTCTACCATAGCCTCAGGTGTTACACCGCCATATTTTTGCCGCACCTCTTTTTCGAGGGAGCCACCATTTACCCCAATGCGTATAATTGCCTTATGCGCCTTGGCCGCATCCACCACCGCATCGACATTTTTTTCCGAGCCAATATTTCCGGGATTTATCCGCAAACCCTGCACCCCAGCTTCAAGGGCAGCAATGGCTAAACGATAATTAAAATGTATATCGGCAATGAGCGGCACCGTGGTCTTTTGACAAATAGAAGTAAGCGCTTTTGCAGCGGTCATGTCAGGCACTGCAAGGCGCACAGCTTCACAGCCAACATCAACTAAAGCCTGAATTTGCTTAAGACTTTTTTCCACATCTCTGGTGTCAGTATTAAGCATACTTTGCACCATAATGGGAGCATCTCCGCCTATATTAAGGGAGCCAAGCTTAAGAGGACGTGTTTTTTTTCGTATTTTCATAGCTGTATACCTGCGCAAACAACGTTATATATCCTATTTCGTCATAATAGCCAAGCCTTCTTCTTGCCAAGAATTTATTTTTATGGGGGGAAGGAGAACCGTTTTGCTAGCGCCAAAAAGGGTTCTCCTTCCCCCCATCCTCTCCCAAAACGCGCTTATTACCACATTTTTTTATAAAGCATGTAACTTTATAAAACTACATATATTTTAACGTCATTTTCAACTTGTTGAAAATGGCGCATAAGGGTTTCCAAAGGGGTTTAACCCCTTTGGCGGAGGGCTTGGGAGGCAGAGCCTCCCAAATATCAGACTTGCAAAGCCTAGCCACAAAGGATATAGTAAGTAAATGAAAACACATACACCTTGCCCGCATTGCGGCACTGATATCGTTAGCTACAAAAATCCCTATCCCACCACCGATGTTATCATTTATGATCCTGAAGACATTGAGCGCGGTGTGGTGCTTATTGAACGCGTCAATCCGCCTTACGGATTTGCCATCCCAGGTGGCTTTGTGGATGAAGGAGAAAGCGTTGAGCATGCTGCCGTGCGTGAAATGCTTGAAGAAACAAACCTTAAAGTAGAGCTTCAAGGTTTACTTGGCGTTTATTCACGCCCTGACCGTGATCCGCGCTTTCATACCATGAGCATTGTATTTGTAGGAAAAGCCTTAAATGCTCACGAATTATGTGCCGGCGACGATGCAAAACATGCGGAATTTTATGCATTGGATGCCTGCCCTGCTTTGGCTTTTGATCATGCTGAGGTGCTAGAAGATTATAAACTTTACCTTGCGCAAAAACGCCCCTTGGTTCCCATCAATAAAAAGGAAAATATATGTATACGTCCTTGCGTGCGTGTGTAGATGATTTAGAAAAGCATGGGGATTTAGTGCGCATTGACGCCCCCGTAAATGCTAATCAGGAAATTGCTCTTATCCAGCGCCGCGCCTTTGAAAAAAAATCCCCTGCGCTACTTTTTACCAATGTAAAAAATTGTTCCTTTCCCATGTTGGCTAATCTTTATGCCACCAAAGAACGCATGCATTTTATTTTTCGTAAAACACTACCTGCATTAAAGTTTTTATTTGCCGCCAAAGCTGACCCAAGCCTTGCCCTTAAGCATCCCCTTAAAGCGCTTGGCCTTATTAAACCTCTTATGCATCTTTTACCAAAAAAAGTAAGCACCGGTCCCATTTTGCATAGTCAAGCAAAAGTTTCTGACTTGCCCCAACTTATTTCTTGGCCAATGGACGGCGGAGCCTTTGTTACACTTCCTCTTGTTTATAGTGAAAATCCACAAAAACCGGGGGCAATGTACTCTAACCTTGGCATGTATAGGGTGCAACTTGGCGGCAATGACTATGTTCAAGATGCTGAGGTGGGCTTGCATTATCAAATTCATCGCGGCATTGGCGCACATCACATGAAAGCACTAGAGCAAGGTATTCCCTTGCCCGTGCGGATATTTGTGGGCGGGCCACCGGCCATGACCTTGGCAGCAGTCATGCCACTACCGGAAAATTTATCCGAAATACTCTTTGCCGGCGTTTTGGGTGGGCGGCGAGTTGCTATGATTTCTGCCAATAAAGTTAATGATAATAATATGCTTCCTTTGTGGGCACATGCTGATTTTTGTATTAGCGGACATATTATGCCAGAGTGTAAGGATGAAGGGCCTTTTGGTGACCATCTTGGCTATTATAGCCTAGCTCACCCCTTTCCTGTGCTTAAGGTTGATTCAGTTTTTCATCGTGAAGATGCCATTTGGCCTTTTACTTCGGTGGGGCGTCCGCCACAAGAAGATACGCTTTTTGGAGACTTTATCCACGAACTCACCGGCCCGCTAGTGCCACAAGTTTTTTCCGGTGTGCATGAAGTACATGCCGTGGATGCGGCAGGCGTACATCCGCTCTTACTCACCATTGGTAGTGAGCGTTACACGCCTTTTGCAGAAGAGCGACGCCCGCAAGAATTGCTTACTTGTGCGTGTAATGTTCTTGGGACAACTCAAACGGCGCTGGCAAAATATTGTTTTATTACGGCAAAAGAAGATAATCCCAGCCTTACAACTCACGACATTCCGGCTTATTTTAAGCATGTACTTGAAAGAACACATTTTGAGCGAGATTTACACTTTATCACCAA
>CAYJHU010000047.1:9733-11820 GCA_964369655.1 uncultured Desulfovibrionaceae bacterium
TGGGAAAATTTTTTATGGGTAGTTTTTACTCGCTCTGACCCTGCTCAAGACATCTATGGGAGCTATGCAACTGTGGTTAATAAACATTGGGCATGTCAGGCTCCGCTTATTATCGATGCGCGTCTTAAGGGCTATCAAGCTCCCCCTTTGGAAGAAGATGCACAAGTGGTGAAGAAAGTTGAGGCTCTTGCTGTAAAGGGCGGCCCACTTTTTCAATACATATAAAAATTAAATCAGCATAAACGAATTTTCCCTAGGGAAAATTCGTATAAAAAGTTTTTTGAAAGGGGTCTGGGGAAAATTTTTTTCAAAAAAGTTTTCCCCAGAAAAAAACAAAACCAAAAATAGGACACAACATGAAAATTGCGCTTATTCAATGTAATACAATTCCCGGTGATATCGTTGGCAATGCAGAAAAAATATTACGCGCTGTAAATAATGCGGCTGGTTCACGTGCGGGCTTATGCGTTACACCTGAATTAGCTCTTTGCGGGGTTAACCCTCAAAATCTTCTTTTTTCAGAAGGCTTTATAGAGGGTTGCACCAAAACCCTACAATCCATGGCAACAAAACTTAAGGGTGGGCCGGCTGTGCTGGTGGGCGCTCCCATGCCTACGGGACATGGTAACACCTTGACCAATGCCGCTGTGCTTTTACAAAATGGCACCGTTTCTATTATTTCAAATAAAATTTTGAATAATGACTCCCCATACTTTAAAAGTAGCACCTCTTGCGGACTTATGACTATTGCCGGATGGCGCCTTGGTGTTGTGCTGTGTGATGATACAGAAAATGATTTTTGGAAAATGCAAAATTCCAATACGCAAAATCCCTTGATGGAACTCATTTCCGCTGGGGTGGATGCCATTGTGCATATGGCTTCAAGCCCTTATTGCATGAATACACAAAAAAAGCGCGAAAATACTTATGCTCATGTGGCAGCGCGTCATCACATTCATTTCTTTTCTGCCAATATGGTGGGTGGCAATGATGGTACGGTCTTTTCTGGTCAAAGCTTGGCCTTTGGCCCTACGGGTGCTTTGCTCGCCCGCGGCTATGCTTTTGAAGAAGATATTGTCATGCTTGATACAGCAGTTGCCAACGAAACTTATATTATGGCAACTCCAAGCGCTGAAGAAGAATATTGGAAAGCCCTCGTGCTTGGCACGAAGGATTATGTGGAAAAATGCGGCGTAAAAAAGGTTATTGTGGGTATTTCTGGCGGTCTTGACTCTGCCATGGTGGCTGCCATAGCCGTACATGCCTTTGGGCCAAAAAACGTATATGGGCTTTGTTTACCATCGCCATATACTTCGAATGAGTCCACAGAGTATGCCGCAGCCCTTGCAAAAAACCTTGGATTTTCCCTTGAAACCATTGATATTTCTCCGCTTATACAAGGTTTTGAAGGAGCACTTGCCCCTAGCTTTGAAAAGCATAAAGCTTCGCCCAATGATTTGACCTTTGAGAATATTCAAGCCAGAATCCGCGGCACCTTGCTTATGGCGCTGGCCAATAGAACACAAGGCATGGTGCTTAATACCGGTAATAAATCAGAGTCAGCCATGGGCTATTGTACTTTGTATGGGGATGCGGTGGGCGCTCTTGGTATTATTGGCGATGTGTCCAAAACATTATTATATAGCATAGCAGATTGGTATAATAAAGCTTTTCCTAAAAAACCTATTCCTCAAGGCATTATTGATCGCGCTCCCACGGCGGAACTGCGCCCCAATCAAAAAGACAGTGATAGCTTACCGCCCTATAATGAACTTGATGCAGTTATGGAGCAATTGTTGACTGTTAACAAAGTAGCCCATCAAGATGCAGAGAAAAAAGCTCTAGAAGAGCGAGTGCTTAAGGGAATATGCTTAGCTGAATTCAAAAGGCGCCAATGCCCACCGGCCTTGCAAATTTCGCCTACGGCTTTGGGAAAAGATTGGTGCATTCCTATGGTTAATAAAATACGCCTACCGCACTAATTCTACACTTTTTAATTTGAACTTTTCTGGGGGAGGGAAAAACTTTTTTGGGTGGATTGTCAAATGAAAGTTATCAAGCGACTAAGTCCTTTTTCCCTTAAAATC
>CAYJHU010000048.1:0-8520 GCA_964369655.1 uncultured Desulfovibrionaceae bacterium
GGGAACTTTTTGAAAAAAGTCCCCTCCCCCAAACCCCCTCCCTCAAAAACTTTTCATGGCGATAAGAGTTTATTTTTTTAATGAACATTACACCGCCACAGCGCATAACCATATACCATACGCAGCAAGTTACCTGCTACAGGAAGTAGCAGAGCCGCGCAGCGGAGCAAACCCAAGGCAAGGCGGAATTCACTTCCGACGTAGCCGACGTTTGCGATAGCTTGTGTCGTGCAGGACGCACGACCAAGCGTTATCTGTATGTAAACCTCCCCCAAACCCCCACCCTCAAAAACTTTATCGCCTCAAATATCACTTCGTGATATTTGAGGTTTCTTATTTACTAGAATATGAATTTTAACTTCTAACCACACAAAAAATATTATTCAATGGATTACTTTTTTCAAAAGATTACCACTGCCGCAGGCCGGGCTTTTAAAAATACGCGAAGCGGATTTTTAAAAGGTACGGACTGCTCGTTTTTATGCGCTTTTGAGTGGCTTATAAGATTTTTTCATTTCGCAAGGAAGAAAGCGTTTTGTAAATTTTAGCGTACTTAAGTACGTGAATTTGCAAAACGCTTTCTGACGATGCGAAATGGAAAAAGATGAAGACGCCAAAAGCGCATAAAAGTATTACAGAAAGCATCGTAGCTGAGTAAAGACCATAACCACAAAAAAATATATTGCCATTATAAAATAAATGATTAAAATCTCTTTCATGGAAGAAAAAACAGAAAGAACATACATCCCCCCTATCATAAGCGTCCTTTTGCAACCTGAGGAAAAAGAATTTGAGCTTCCTCGCCCAAAAACTGTGCGCCAACTCTTGGAAGCATTAAACCTTCGTGAAGAAACCGCCCTCGTAGCACGCAACGGCACCCTACTCACGCCCGACGTGCGTATCTACAGCGGCGACAGCTTACTCGTGCGTAAGGTCACCTCTTCGGGATAATTTTTACGGTGCATGTCCATATCTTCAGTACGCATGCGCACGCAAAAAGCTTTCAGACTGCTTCATGCTCGCTTAACCCTGAAGATATTATAATCTGGTGGGATACAGAGTATGATTCCCCTGACATAAGCTGCAGACAGTGGAGCGTGCCAAGCTACATGGCAAAGCACTTGCCAAACTTACGCGAAGAGCTGTGTGCTCTAATGTACGAACTGGCCCTTGTGCCCATCGAAGGCAAAAGCCTTGAAGAGCATTTTCGCATAGCTGACAGCCTTTCCATGTGGTGGTGCTCCCTCCTTTTTGAAAAACACCCATACATGCTGCCAAAGCTCTACCCTGCACTGAAGTTGCGTGCCCTTGAACGCCTACTTATCGAAAATAATTGTGTATATGATAACATAATCTTACACATTGCCGACCCAGCACTCAAGCTGGCTCTAAAAGATTTTTGCGCGCGCGAGCAAAAAAACTTTGCTTGTACTGTGCAAAAAAGATTCTCCTTTTCCGCAAAGTTAAATTTGAAAAAATGCTTCCAAAAACTTCCTTACGCTTGGCAAAAACTTTTGCGCTTTGGGCACTGGCTCTGGAAAATGCGGCATATCTTATTGTCAAAACCTGCTTGCCTAGATGCGAATAATTCTAAATCAGATACAAAAATGGCGACCATTGCCACCTATTTTCCGCACATGCACACGGAAAAAGCTAATCAAGGCATTTTTCGCTCTCATTACTTTGAAAGTTTACATGATTTATTGAACACAGCTGTGCAAAATAATGCTTTACGCATCCAGTGGCTCCTAATTCGCATTAACAGCACGCATCCAAACTTTGAAGAGTGTCAGCGCACCAAGGAAAATTTACAAAATACAGGGCAAGCCTTTGCCTATCTTGAGGAGTTTTTAGATTTAAAAAGCATTGCTATTGCCTACTTGCGCTCAGTGCGCCTTGCTTTGCGCAGCAAAAAATTGCAAAAAAATATAGCACCTCGTTTTTGTCTTGGACGTGGAAATATGAGCCTTTGGCCGTATTTGAAAGAATATTGGCAAGAATCTTTTCAGGGCTGGCGCGGGCTTGAGCGCCTTTTACAAAGGCAAGCTTTTTGTAATTATGGAGAATTTCTTTCCTTAAAAAAACAGAGAGATACGAATTTTTCTCATGCATGGACGCTATTTCCTGCTGAAAATTGCCCTTGGGAGCGCATGCTCACCGAAGTCATGCACAGAGCAAAGCTTGGGACTGTCATTGCCTATCAACACGCCAGCGTGCGCGCGGCGGATTTTCGATATTATGAAGATAAGCGTATCTTTGAAAATCACAACTGCGCACCTTTTTTGCCGCATATCTATGCCCTTAATGGTCAAAGCGCCGGCAAATCCTTGGAGCATTGTTTAGCACATGACAGAATTATCATTGTTGAAGCTTTACGCTACCTACATTTGAATGCCTTACCAGCCTTGCCAGATACTTTTATAAATAAACCTGTTACCGAGCTTGTGCTCATAGCCTCATATTTTGCAGAGGAAGTAGATATACAAATCCGCACCTTGGCTAGCTGGCTGAGCCTGTATGGAGAAAAAAATCGTATTATGATTCATATTAAGGCACATCCACATTGCCCTGTGCTGCCATTTTTGCAAAAATATGGCATTTTTTTAGAAGAGCAAACTTTGCTTAAAATGGAAACACAGCCCCTAGATGAAATTTTTGCTCAGCTTAAAAACCCTCTTTTATGGTTTGCAAATTCCACTACAGCCTGCATTGAGGGGGCATATTTAGGTTTTCCCCTTGTGGTGCAAAAAGCAGAAAACACTTTTGATATGTGCCCCTTATCATCTCTTCCTAAGGAGAAGTTTATCTGCACAGCCGACGAGTTGCAGTTAGCACTCACAGCACAAAATTATCCACACAATTTACAAGCTCAGCCTATGGACATGCAAAATTATTTTTGTTTACACAGTACATTAGAGCGCTGGAAGTCACTTCTTGCGCTTGCCTAATGTATACTCTTTAGTGTATATTACAAAAATGTATATAGCGTGCATTTTGCACAACAAGCTCCACGTGTGGAGCCGCATCTTTTGAGTAGAAATATTAAGGTTATAAACGTGCCCATTGTTACTTATCCCGGCCCCGGTTGTATCGTCGAATACATGGAGGCCAATGCCCCGCAAATCGCCCTCGTCACTGAAGAACAAAGTGGCAAATTACGCCTCTTACTACCCAACAGACGCGAAACCCGCCTCAGCATCAATCGCCTGCTTCCATGGTCTGGCCCTATAATTTCAGACATTTCCAGCAAGGAAAAGAATGTTCAATACCTTGAAGAGCATCGTATCCTGCGCAAAAATATTGCCGAAAACATTCAAAGCGAAGAAGTGTGGGAATTATCACAAGGCGAAGTGGATAAGGCCACAGCCCAATGGTTTGCGGAGCTTTTTGAACAATCTCCAAATGTTGATACCATTGCTGCCTACGGGCATGTCCTTTTACAAAGTAAGAATTTTTTTAGATTTCAAAGTTCGCATTTTGAAGTTTTTTCAGCAAGTATAGTGGAAGCACGCACCGCAGAGCAAAATGCCCAGCGTGAGCGTGAAGCACTTATTTCTGGCGGGGCAGCTTTTTTCCGAGTTTTATGGGATGTTTGGTGCAAAAAGCGCAACCTTCCCCTAAAGGATGGCAATGAATGGCCTCAGGAAAATGTGGCCGGATTGCTAGAAAACATTTTGCGCTCACGCATTGCCGATCCGGAAAGTAGCGAATACGAAGTTATTTGGCGCTCCTTAATAAAGGGTCTGCCGGAAATGCAGCATATGGCTTTGCATCTTGCAATGGCCTGGGAGCTTGTGCCTGCGCATTATAACTTTTGGCTTGATAGAGCCGACTATGCACCGGGTGATGCGTGGAGCGACAAATATCAAGAAGAAATTACAAATATTATTAATGAGATAAACAAAGGCAAAGCTACTATCTCTCTGCCCTTCATCAGCATTGACAGTGCCACCACCAAGGACATTGACGATGCCTATTATGTAGAAAAACTTCCTAATAATATTTATGGCTTACACTTAGCGCTTGCTTGTCCAGCACTAGTGTGGCCCTTTGGCGGCGCTTTAGATAAGGCCGTCATGCGCCGTGCCACAAGTTTGTACCTGCCTGAAGGCACATACCATATGCTACCTGAAATTTTAGGCACAGACATGCTGTCTTTATTGGCAAATTGTGTGCGTCCGGCCATGCATGTCTATATGGAGCTTGATAGTGAGGGCAAGGTGCTGTGCAGCACGCCATCTATAGAGTGGGTGAATATTACTGCCAATCTTACCTATGAAGATTGCGAAGATGTGCTTGAGCATGATGCCGACAATGCTGCCACGGCCTTCAAAGAACAGATAAAACTAGGGGAAGAGCTCTCCCTTATACGCCAAAAAAAGCGCATAGCCTCCGGTGCTGTGGTTATGGACAGGCCGGACAATAAAGTTATTCTGGAGGGAGAAGGCGACGCAACTAAAGTACGCATTGAAGATCCACGCCCAACGCCTCGCTCGCAATTGCTGGTCTCAGAAATGATGGTTCTTGCCAGTGCTGCCCTTGCCGTTTGGGCAAAAGACCAAGACATTCCACTGCTTTACCGCACTCAAGATGTGGCCATACCACGAGAATATGCCGGAATTTGGACAAAGCCCCAAGACATGGCGCGCATCATCCGCGCCCTTGTGCCTTCAAGTTTAGAGCTTACTCCGCGCGCCCATGCCGGACTTGGGGTGTGTTGCTATACGCCCATAACGTCCCCTTTGCGTCGTTACTCTGACCTCTTAAATGAAGCACAAGTTATTCATTTTTTAATGAATAACTCTATACGCTGGTCTAAGGAAGACTTAGAAAAACTGCTCACTCCACTACATATGAACAGCGATGCGGCAGTGCAAGTTCAGCGTTTTCGCCCACGTTATTGGCGCTTGCAATATATGCGTCAAGAAGGCGATAAAAAATGGTGGCCCGCCATCATCACTGAAGAAAATGACAATTTTGTCACCATAAGCTTACCCTTTGAGCAACTCACCGTGCGCGGACGACGTCACCTATTTGGAGAGCGTGCTTGTCCCGGGCAAGAAGTGCAAGTGCGTATTGGCAAGGTGAATCCCTTGTATAATGAAATCTTCATCCTTGAAAGCATGGAGCTATAATATATGGAAATCTTTTGGATTATAATAAGTTATCTTCTTGGCTCCATCCCATGCGGACTGGTCATTGCAAAGCATTTTTGCCAAATTGACCCGCGCAGCGCCGGTTCTTTTAATGTTGGCTCCACCAATGTGGCGAGGCTGTGCGGTAAAAAATGGGGCGCATGGACATTGGTATGCGATATCTTAAAAGGCTTTACCCCTGTCATTTTGGCGCGCCTTATCAGCTCTGATGAACATTTCATCATGGCTAGCGCCGCCGCCACCATCATAGGGCATGTTTTTTCGTGCTTCTTAGCTTTTAAGGGCGGTAAGGCCGTGGCCACCACCATTGGCGCTTTTTTGGCTTTGTGCCCCATCCCCTTATTATTGGCAGTAGTGCTGTGCCTTGGCACCATTAAGTACAGCGGTTTTGTGTCGCTGGGTTCCTTGGTGCTCGTGATTGCATTACCTATTTTTATTGCCATCAGCGGGCAATTCAGTCTGCTTCCCATAGCTTTGGCAGCCATGCTTCTTGTCATATGGAAACACCGTGAAAATATACAAAGGCTCCGCACAGGAACTGAAAAATCTTGGAAAAAAACTACGCATACGGAGGAAAATATGCAAAACTTCCCTACCTACAGGGGCGAACTTCAATATGTCTGCCTTGGGTGTAATGAGCGCCACGATAGCGCCGAACTTCTCTATACCTGTCCCACCTGCGGCGATGTTTTCCTATTAGAAGATAATAATTTTGATGAGTTAAAAAAGCATGATGGTGCTTATTGGCGTGCTCTTTTTGATGCGCGTGCATCCACTCGCCATACGGCTTTGCGTGGTATTTTCCGCTACTATGAGCTTATGGCGCCGGTTATGGATGCCGAAGACATTGTCTATCTTGGTGAGGGGCATACCCCCATTGTAGACGCTTCCCCTGCCCTCAAAAAACATCTTGGGCTGGATTTTGCTTACAAAAATGACGGGCAAAACCCCAGCGCATCCTTTAAAGATAGAGGCATGGCTTGTGCTTTTTCCTATTTGCAAGCCTTGGTGCGTAAAAATAATTGGGAAGAAGTGCTCACCGTATGTGCTTCCACCGGCGACACCTCTGCCGCCGCGGCTCAATATGCCGCCTATGTGGGCGGCGCCATAAAAAGCGTAGTACTTTTGCCCCACGGCAAAGTCACCCCCCAACAATTGGCTCAGCCACTTGGTAGCGGCGCCCGCGTGCTCGAAATGCCCGGAGTCTTTGACGATTGCATGAAGGTAGTAGAAAATCTTACCGACACATGCCGCGTGGCTTTGCTTAACTCCAAAAACAGCTGGCGCATCTTAGGGCAAGAATCCTATGCTTATGAAGTTGCACAATGGTATGGCTGGGATGTCAGCAACATAAATCTCTTTGTGCCCATCGGCAATGCCGGTAATATCAGCGCCATCATGTCCGGCTTCTTAAAAATGCATACCCTTGGCATCATTGAAACTCTTCCGCGTATTTTTGGTGTGCAATCTCACCATGCCGATCCTGTTTATCGCTACTATGCAGCCGATGAGCAAAGCCGTGTATGGGAGCCTGTTGCTGTTAAAGCCAGCGTTGCACAGGCCGCAATGATTGGTAATCCTGTATCCTTCCCGCGCGTGCAAAAACTCGTAAAAGCCTATACCGAACGCGCCGGCGAAGATGCTTTCCATGTTATCCAAGTTACCGAGCAACAAACCATTGACGCCATGCTTATTGCCAATAAACACGGGCACATTGCCTGTACCCAAGGCGGTGAGTGCCTTGCGGGCTTACGCCGCGCTGTGGAGCTTAAGCTTGTGCAAGAGGGGCAAAAGGCCGTACTTGATGCCACTGCGCACAGTATTAAATTTTCTGGCTTCCAAGATATGTATTTTAGCGATACTTATCCGCCAGAATATGGCATCACGCCACAAAAAGAACTTATGAATAGCCCAGAACTTTTGCTTGACGCCGAAGATAAAAAAGGCTTAAATTCTAAGGAATATACAACAAAAGTAGCAGATATAATAATTAAAAAACTGGCTTTGCAAAAAAAATAATCATCACAAAAAGCGACGATGAAATAAGGGGTTTTAACTCAAAAACCCCTTACCCAAAACTTTATCGGCACATTATCTAAAGCAAGCCAGGCGAGATGATACTCATAACTTTATACCGGAGAAAGAGTCGTCTATGCGAAAACAGTCCTTTACCATCGACAATGTGCACTGCTCTGCCTGTGAAGCAAAAGTCACCGAGGTGCTCAATGCGCTTCCTGGCATGGAAGAAATTAGCATTAACATCTTGCGCAAAACTTTGCAGGTTAGCTTTAATGAAGAAAAACTAGGTGTTGCCTCCATTGTTTCCAGCTTACAGCAAGCCGGATATGGAACAACCCCCATACGCTTCAGCCACGCCTATGACGAGCCAATCCCAGCAGAAAAACCCGATATTTCTGATTTATTGAGTCCTTTTCCCATGGCGCCAGTAAGTGCTGCGGAAAGTAAACCTGCCCCTGTCAAGGAAGAAACTCCTCAAAAAAATCTGCAAGAGCAAGCCTTTATGTTAAATAAAGTGCATTGTGCTTCATGCCAGAGCAAAATTCATGCAGCGGTTATGGAAATTGCCGGTGTGAGCAAGGTCAGTGTAGATACCTTGCGCAAAAGCGTGGTTGTGACTTTTGACCCTCAAGTAACCGGTATTCCAGCCATTGAAGAAACTTTTCATGGCACAAAATACGCTATGAAAGCCGTAGATAAGTCTGCATTTTTACCTCTTATTCCGCATATCAGCTCAGTTAAGCAAAGAAAAATTCCTAAAAAAAAGGAAGAACCTTTGCCCCTTTTGCAAGAAAGCATGGCACAAGATAAGGCTGAAAAAGAAGAACCTGCTGAAAAAAAAACAGCTGATTCTCCTGCAAGTGCCACTCCTATTCTTGATGACGCTCCTGATGCAGGCATAACAACTGATATCATTGAACCTTCCGTAGCGCCACTGCTGGCTTCTTTTTCTGCACCTATAGAAACAAATACAGAGAGCGAACAAACTCCAAGCACAGAATCGCAAAGTGCAGAGTCACAAAACACTGAGCCGCAAGGCCTAGAGCCGAAAGCTTCAGAGCCTCAGGAAGATTTGCTAAAACAAGACTTTAGCATAGGTAATGTCCATTGCACATCCTGCGAAGCTAAAGTACTGAAATTACTTACCGCCATTGATGGCATCACAAAGGTAAGCGTCAATGTGCTTTTAAAGAGCATGCGTGTCTTCTATGATGGCGAAAAAGTTCAAATAAACGATATTGTTGTTGCCATGGAAAAAGCCGGCTATACGGCAAGCCCAAGTAACAAAACGCTGAGCAAAAGCACGCCAAGTCCTGTGCAAGCGTCTGTACAAGCTTCTGGGCAA
>CAYJHU010000048.1:8620-11741 GCA_964369655.1 uncultured Desulfovibrionaceae bacterium
GCAAGAACATGCAGAGCCTACTCCAAAAAAACTGCAACGGCATGATTTTACACTTGGAAACGTACACTGCACGGCCTGTGAAGCAAAGGTGCTGAAACTCCTCACCGCTTTAGACGGCATTGAAAAAGTTGTGGTCAATATTTTGCGTAAAAATATGCTGGTGACTTTTGATGCTGACAAAATACAAGTGGTTGATATCATAAATACCATGGAAAAAGGCGGCTTTAAAGCAGAACCCTTTAAAGGGATTATGGAGCATATCACGGGGCAAGGCATTTCCTCACAGCCGCTCGGCAGCGAAGCTCATGAGGAAAACCCAAGCAACGAAAACGAAGCTCAAGATATTGAAATAGAAGAAAATATCAAAAGTGAAGATTCTCCTCAAGAAGAAATTTTCGATGATGCTTCCCCCGCAGCAAACCAAGAAGCAAGCACCCCCAGCCCTTGGAAATCTTGGCCCATATCTTTAATTTTATCATTATTTTTTGCAAGCTTGCTTATGTATGTGGCCATGGCGCCCATGCTGAGTTTGCCCTTGCCCGAATTTTTGCAACTGACAGCAAATCCATTGCAGTGGGCAGGTGCGCAAGCCCTGCTTACCTTACCTATTTTACTTATCAATCGGCGGATTTTTATTTCCGGCTTGCAGGGCATATTGCAGGCCAGCCCCAATATGGACAGCTTGGTAGGTCTTGGCTCTGCCACCGCCGCGCTTTTTGGCTTTTATGCTTTTTGGCGCATGTGGGGCGCTCAAGAGATGCAAGATCTTGCCACCATAGAGCACTTTGCCCATAACCTTTACTTTGATTCCGCAGGTATGATTCTTGCCCTTATCGGACTTGGAAAATACTTTGAGAGCAAAGCCAGAGAGCGCACCGGTTCTGCCATTGACGCCCTTATGCGCCTTAGTCCGCCAACGGCCATTGTCCTTAAAAATGGCGAAGAAGTCACCATACCCAGCAGTGAGGTGCGCAAAGGAGATATACTCGTTGTCTATGCCGGTCAAAGCTTGGCCGCCGATGGCGTTATCACCCAAGGCACTGCTTTTATTGACACCTCAGCCATAACAGGTGAAAGTCTTCCACAAAAGAAAAGTGAAGGCGACAGCGTCATTGGGGCAACCATTTGCCAGTCAGGATATTTTCAGATGCAGGTGACAAGCGCCGGTGATGACAGCATGCTGGCACAAATCATTGAGCTTGTAGAATCGGCAACAGCTTCCAAAGCTCCCATTGCTCGTCTGGCAGATCAAGTCAGCGCCATCTTTGTACCTGTTATTATTGCCATTGCTATTTTGAGCTTTGCCTCTTGGATGCTCCTTGGGGAAAGTTTGGAATTTGCTCTTTCCACAGCCATTTCCGTGCTGGTCATTTCATGCCCTTGCGCCTTGGGTCTTGCCACGCCCACGGCCATTATGGTGGGTATGGGCATGGGGGCAGAGCATGGCATATTATTCAAATCTGCCGCTGCCATTGAGCGTATGCAAAATATCAACACCGTGGTGCTTGATAAAACCGGCACGCTCACCCATGGCAAGCCACAAGTCACAAACATTATTCCTGCGTCCACGCTCTTTTCAACTAGCGAAGAGTCAGAAAAAAGTGAGGACATTCAAGCCTCTACACCGCTCACAGATGAGGAAAAAGAGCTTTTACTCACGGCGGCAAGCCTTGAAAAGCTCTCCGAACATCCTTTGGCCAGCGCCATTGTACTAAAAGCCAAGGAAAGTAATTTAGCGCTCTTATCCGCAGATAACTTTAGCTATTTTATACAAATGCCGGGACTTGGCATAAGTGCTCAGCAAGGCTCAAGTACCCTTTTGGCCGGAAATGCACGCCTACTCGCCAAGGAAAACATTATAAACCCCTTGCATGAAAAAGAAAAGGAACTGGCACGCCTTGGAAAAACAGTTATTTATTTTGCCAAGGATAAAAACCTCTTGGGCATTATTGCCGTGGCCGATCCCGTTAAGGAAACAAGCCGCGCCGCAGTACAAGACCTTAAATCTCTTGGCCTAAATGTGCTTATGCTCACAGGTGACAATGCCCTCACAGCAAAAGCCGTGCAAGAGCAGGTAGATATCGAAAATATTCTTGCAGAGGTTCTTCCCCACGAAAAGGAAGAAAAAGTGCGTGAGCTCCAAAGCGCAGGCCATAAAGTTATTATGGTTGGTGATGGAATCAATGATGCTCCGGCGCTGGCACGCGCCAATGTGGGCATTGCCGTAGGACAAGGAACGGATATTGCAATGCAATCTTCAGATATTGTCCTCATGCAAAGTGACGTGGCGCACGTTTCCGGTGCGCTCAAACTGAGCAGAGCTGTCATGCGCACCATTAAGCAGAATTTATTTTGGGCATTTGCCTATAATACTGTGCTTATTCCTGTGGCTGCCGGTGTTTTTTATGGCCTTTTTGGGCTAACTCTAAACCCCATGCTTGCCGCGGCCAGCATGAGCCTAAGCTCGCTAACGGTGGTTGGCAATGCGCTACGCCTGCGCATGCAAGCTAAAAATATCTTTTAATTGACTAGGAACTGTCAGAATCATGACAATAAACTTTACACAGCTATAAAATACAAAACGAGGTTTATAATGAAAAAAATTTTAGCACTTAGTATGTTATGCATAACACTTTTTAGCGCAGTGGGTTGCACCAATATGTCAAAAACAACTCAAGGCACCATGAGCGGGGCAGCCCTTGGCACTGCAGCCGGTGCAGGTGTTGCCGTTCTTGCCGGTGGTACACTTGGCGTTGGGGCGCTGGTTGGCGCTGGCATGGGCGCCATTGCCGGTGGTGTCGTAGGTAGCCAACAAGAAAGAGAGTGGTAAGCATTTTTCAATCCACTTTTTTTGAGGTGGCTTGCAAATAAAAGCAGAAAAAGAGCTACGAGCAAAAATTATTTCTATGCTATCCCCTAGTAAATAAATTTTTATTACAGATAGTTATAGGAATATTTATTTTGTTTTTTTGTGTACATAAATTTTTTTTGAAAATTTGCAAAAAAGTTGTTGACGACGAGCACACTTTTGCGTAGAACCTCTTTCACGGCACACGAAACAAGTGCTGAGAGCGTCCCCTTCGTCTAGCTGGCCCAGGACATCGCCCTTTCACGGCGACGA
>CAYJHU010000049.1:0-11666 GCA_964369655.1 uncultured Desulfovibrionaceae bacterium
AACTATTTTACAGTTAGACGTAAAAAGCGTTTTTTGCCAAGCTTTACAATGTAGCTACCGGCTTTAAGGGGGCTTTGTGCATCGGTGATGCGTTCATCGTCTACTGTTAGGGCATTTTCTTTAATGAGTCTACGGGCTTCTCCGCGAGATTTTACTAGCCCTGCTGCTTCTAAGAATACGGGAGGTGTGCTGTCTTCGCCTTCGGCGCATTCGTGGCAGGGGGCGTCGTCGGGTACGCCGCCGCCAGCAAATACGGCATTAAAACCTTGGCGTGCTTCTTTGGCGGCTTGCTCGCTGTGATAGCGGGTGACCATTTCTTCGGCCAAGTTTTCCTTGGCAATTTTGGGATGAAGACTGCCGTCTTCCACTTGGGCTTTGAGCTTTGCTATGTCTTCAAGACTTTGCGAGGAGAGGAGTTCATAATATGACCACATAAGCTCGTCAGATATGGACATAACTTTTCCGAAAATGTCGCTGGGGGCTTCGTCAATGCCAATGTAGTTGCCGTAAGATTTGCTCATTTTGCGCACGCCATCGGTACCAACGAGCAGGGGCATGGTGATAATGCACTGACTTTCAAGGCCATATTGGCTTTGTAAATGTCTGCCTACGAGGAGGTTGAATTTTTGGTCGGTGCCGCCCATTTCCACATCAGACTCAAGGGCAACGGAATCGTAGCCTTGGCAGAGTGGGTAGAGAAATTCATGCACTGCGATGGGGCGCTGTTCTTTGTAGCGTGTTTCAAAGTCATCGCGCTCTAGCATGCGAGCTACGGTGTAGCGTGAGGCGAGACGAATAAAGTCTGCCGCGCCCATGGCACCAAGCCATTTTGAGTTAAATTCCACTACGGTTTTTTCGGGGTCGAGTATTTTAAATACTTGTTTTTTGTATGTTTCAGCGTTAGCAAGCACTTGCTCTCTGGTGAGGGGCGGACGTGTTTCGTTTCTGCCGGAAGGGTCACCAATGGAGCCGGTAAAGTCTCCGATGAGGAAAACAACTCTGTGTCCAAGTTCTTGAAAGTGACGCATTTTGTGCATAACCACAGTATGCCCAAGGTGCAAATCTGGAGCGGTGGGGTCAAAGCCAACTTTTACGGTAAGCGGCTTTCCTTTAAGTATTTTCTTTCGTAATTCTTCAGGATCAATAAGTTCATTGATGCCTCGAGTAATTTGAGCCATTTGTTTTTCAATATCGATTTCAAGCATGAAAAAATCCCCACGGTGGTATAAATTTTAAATAAGAATTCTTACAGCTAAATGCCTAGCTGTCAAGCGCGGAAAATGTGGGTTGAAAGGATATTTTTTATGGAGTGTATGAGCTGACTATGGAGCTTGTAATTCTTTTTCAAGCTGTGCCCGTTCCTCTTCAGGGAAGATTTGCCATATTTTTTTGAGCTGTAACATGGAGGCATACCAACGCATGTCTGTGGGATAAAGAGTTTGAATGATATTTATAAAATCAAGTGCTGTGCGACATAGTCCCGGCGTCTCTCTTTCGCCGGACAAGCATTCTTTGCCAACATGGAGTAGGACATGAATCCAGTTTATGGCGGTTTCAATCACCATGTCTTGTGTGCTTAGGCCAGTGTCTTTGCTTGGTAAGGGCGGCATGGGTAATGAACATGCTTTTTGATGTAGACGCAGGAAAAAATAGCTTAAACTAGCGTCTTCATAATATAATGCCGCACCTGCACAGGCAATGGCGAGCATTTTTTCATAGGACGCAAGGGGGGGCGCCATGTTTTCCAGCGGTAAATTTTTCTTCATAAGGCATAGGCTGGCCTTTTGTATGAGAGCAAAGATGTTTTCTTTATTGCCTTCTTTATTATTTTCGTGCGTTCTTAAGCTACAGAAAATTTCCTGAATAAGGCTAAGGTGTGGGATTTGATATTCATATGCTGGAAAAGTTAAAATGTTTTCCGCAAAGTCTTTATGTCCCAGCATGGTCAAAAACAGGCTAAAATGCGTTAAATCTTCAGCATAGGTGGTTTCGCGCGTGCTTGGTGTTTGGGGGTGAAAGGCTGCGCAAAGTTGCTGTGCCCTGTGCAAGGGGGTGTGCTCTTTTTGCACGCGTTCAAAGGCTTTACGACCGATATTTTCACAAAAATCCGGTTCTGCCAGGCATTTATCTATGAGCGTTTTCAGCTCTTCAAGGTTTTTATACACTAAAATTTCTTTGTTCGGCGTAAAGAGGCAGTTTTGGTCATCTCCAACGTCAGGGGTGATGACACATGCCCCCACGCTGGCTCCCTCTAGCAAGCGGAAGTTGACTTCTTTTGCGATGGATTCATTGGGAATAATGCGTGTATTGCTGTATAAATCAAACATTTGTGAGCTTGTGAGGTTGTCAGTGTGCTGAACTTTATAGTTATCCCATAAGAGTTGGCACAGTCTTTGCCTATGAATACGTGTGCCGGAAAGTCTTGCCACAAAGTTGAGCTTATGCTCACGCTGTGCATGCGGCACAAAGTCACGCACGACGCCACTTTGCGCTAGGCGTATAAGTTGTGGATGTTGCCACTCCTCACACAAGTAGGCAAGAAAGTCCTTGTGCGGGGTGAAGAAAACATCAAATAGGCGAGCATAATACATTTGCCATGCATAGTGCAGGTGGGTATCAATGCCCCAAAATGCTGTTTTACATGGTAATGAGGAGACATTTCTCAGAAGAATTTTTAGGCCAATGCTTTCTTTTTGGATAAAAAGGTCCGGCGGCGTAGGGTAGAGCGAGCTTTCTTCCCAAAGTTTTTGAGCAGAGTAACAGTCACTTTTGCGCAAAGAAATACTTATGACTGTATGTCCAAGGTCGCGTAGGGCTTGGTCAAGGTCGTTATTGAGAGAAAGAATTGTAGCCATATTTAGTACTTTATCTGTCCATTTAGATGTTTACAGATGTAAATTAGCATGGGAGGGCTTTGTAATCAAGTAGAATAAAAATGAAGAGAAAAGCAAAAAAATCTAGCGAAAAAGTCTAGCATATATCTAAAAATATTTATTATTGTTGACATTTTTATGCTAGATGTTATTTTATAAACGAGAGGCAAAATAAAGGAGAAGAGTAATGAAAAGAATTTGTAAATTTAATGGATTATTATTGGTAGTTTTTTTAACCATGCTTATGGTAAATCCAGCTGCTGCACAAGGTTCAAAAACCGGAGTTTACACGGGTTTAAGAATTATTGATTCTATCCAAGGGCACTTCAAAGGCGTTGATGGCGATAACTTTGGCGCTTGGGATAATACTATTGGTGGATCGATTTTTGTGGGTTATGACTTTTTCCACAGAGCCGAAACCCCTTTACGCATAGAACTTGAATATGCTTTGCGCTCTGATTTTACCCATGATCAGTCTTACTTGGACGGCGAGCTTGATTATAAGCTTAATCTACAAACTTTGCTTGCCAATGTGTACTTAGATTTTCGCAATGAAAGCCCGCTTACCCCATATATCAGCATGGGTGCAGGTCTTGCTTTTGTAAATGAATTTGCAAGCTATCGTGATATTGTAGATCCAGAATTTTCTGGTTATGTTGAGCAAATGACAACTGTTTTTGCATGGCAAATAGGCGCCGGTGTGTCTTATGCCATGAACGATATGGTAAGTCTTGACCTTGGCTATCGCTATTTAGATATTACCGAAACTGATTTAGGTACTGATCTTGAAGATGACTTCACCGGTGCTCATGAGATTAGCCTAGGTGTGCGTGTTGGTTTCTAAGAAATAAAAATGTAATGTGTTCAAGGGGAAAGCCCTTGAAAGAATATATAAGCCATTTCCTTGCATTGCAGGGGATGGCTTATGTATTTTAAATTATAAATGCCATGAAAATTGTTGATAAAGAGCTGAAAACACATTTATTTGTAATAAAAATTGTTCCAGAGTAAAACATTGCACCCTAGGCTTATTGGTGGTATATCACGGCATATTCAAGAAAGGACAATATATGACACATACGCCACAGACGACAGAAAAGCACGGTGGGCTTGAGCTTGAGGATGTTTCCTTAGTGCAAGAACCGGAGGATGCCTTAGATTCTATTAGTTTTAGTGAACTCCCCGACATATTACAAAATGCTTGCGCGCGCGCCGGCTGGACACAGCTTATGCCGGTACAAAGCCTTGCCATGCCTTATCTGCTTGCTCGCCGTGACCTTATGGTGCAATCTCGCACCGGTAGTGGCAAGACGGGTACATATATTTTACCACTCTTAAAGCATTTGAGCCCTGAACGGCGTGTGGTGCAGGCGTTAGTTCTTGTGCCAACGCGTGAGCTTGCGGTGCAGGTGGAGCGTGAAGCACAAGTTCTTTTTGCCGGCACGGGTATTGATGTGGCGGCGGTCTATGGCGGTGTTGGTTATGGTAAGCAAAACACAGCGTTACGCGCCGGATCTCAGGTGGTTATTGGCACGCCGGGACGCGTACTTGATCATCTTATGCGTCGCAGTTTATCGCTTGATGTTTTGCGCACGCTTATTTTTGATGAGGCTGATCGCATGCTTTCCATTGGTTTTTACCCTGACATGAAGGAAGTGCAACGCTATTTGCCAAAAAGAAAAGTGACGACTTGTCTTTTTTCTGCCACCTATCCTCCCAATGTTTTGCAGCTTGCTCAAGAGTTTATGAATAATGCCGCCCTATTATCCTTGTCGCACTCACAGGTACACGTGCCGCAAATGCAGCATGTTTTTTGTCAGTGTCCGGCCATGGATAAGGACAGAGCCTTGGTGCGCCTCATTGAAGTTGAAAATCCTACCTCGGCCATTATTTTTTGTAATACCAAGGCCAATGTGCATTATGTGACCGGAGTCCTAAAGGGTTTTGGATATAATGCCGATGAGCTTTCTGCTGATCTTTCTCAATCTCGGCGCGAAAAAGTTTTGCAAAGGATGAGTGCCGGCACTTTACGTTTTCTTGTGGCTACGGACGTGGCGGCGCGTGGTATTGATATTCCGGCGCTTTCGCATGTTTTTTTGTATGAACCTCCAGGAGATCAGGAAGTATATATTCACCGTGCGGGACGCACCGGACGAGCTGGCGCAGCCGGAACGGTAATCTCCTTGGTAGATGTGATGCAAAAGCTGGAGCTTGAGCGCATTGCCAATCATTACTCTATAAGTCTTATACCGCGAGATTTACCAAGTGATGCAGACGTTGCTAAGGTTGTGGGAGAGCGTCTTTCGGCCTTACTTGAGGCTCGTTTTAGGCATCTTACAGGCCTTGAGCGCGAACGAGTGGGACGCTTTAGGTATATTGCAAAGCTTTTTACTGCGCAGGGCGAAGGAAAAATGCCCTCCATGCAGGAAGTGCTTGCGGCAGAAGAAGGGCAAGATATGTTACTTGCCATGCTACTAGATGCTTGCTATCAAGAAAGTCTAGCGGCTCCGCGTGAAGATGCACACGCTCCTATCAAGGAAAGATCATTTGCACAGCCGCGCAAACCAAAAAAGTCTCGCTCGCATAGAAAAGGGCGTGGTGAACCTAGTTCAGAGCGTAAACCTAGGCCAGAGCGTAAGCATAGCTCAGAATAACAAATGGGGATGAAGGGGCATGTCCATGAGTGATGTGAATGAGAAAGAAAATATAACTCTTGCTGAAGATGATAGCGAGGAGGCAAAACGCCTTCGCTTTGTTTATGAGCAATATCTTGAGCAAGAGCAAAGTGTGCAGGGGCTTGACCGTGAGGCTTGTAAAGAGGTTGTTGCCAATTTTACAGCCCTACTTGAAGATGTGGATTTTGCCCCCGAGCTTGAGATTTTTAACCTCAAGTTTTATAATGCTATTTTGCGCAAAAAGCTCATTCAAGATTTTAAAGCCATCTATATTGGACTTTGGGCTATGGCTTTGCAAACCTCCTTTCCTCAAACATGTGAGGCCTTTTTCCATTACTTTATGGAAGGCTACCTGCAACAATTCAAAAATCTTGAAAGAAAAAAAATGCAGGATAAGGTCTATGCCTACCGAGAAATGGTTTTGCGCTCCGATGTCCGCGATTTTAATCATATCAGTCAGCATTTATTGTCCTTCGTAAAGCATAATGAAGAAACGCACAAAGCCAATACTTTGCGCTTATCATTGGCTTTGCGTAATCACTACGCCTTTATTTTTCAACGTCTTGTGTAAATTATATGAATTGTATTTCTTCCGTAAAAGAGTTCGTTGAATTTTTTGGCGCTCAAAAAGAATCCTATGCAGGAACGTGTGTCACCATCGGTAATTTTGATGGTGTGCATGTAGGCCACCAAGCACTGTTGCGCCGCACCGCACAAAAAGCACGCGAGCGCAATTTGCTTTCGGTGGTTTTAACTTTTTGGCCGCATCCCCTCACAGTGCTGGCAGGCTTGCATGCGCCTATCCCCCTCATTACACGTAAAGCTCGTGCAGAATTTGTCACTCAATATGGCATAGATAGTATTTTAGAGCTAGAATTTACCAAGGAAATAGCAGAGCTAAGTCCGGAAAGCTTTGTGAGTGAAGTCTTGCGCGCCATAGGGTGCAAAGAGCTGGTGGTGGGGTATGATTTTTCTTTAGGTAAGGGGCGCAAGGGAAATTTTGAAGTATTACAGAGTCTTGGTTCTCAATACGATATAAATGTTGAGCAACTTTCTCCGGTAATTGTGCATAATGCGGTGGTAAGCTCTACGCGCATTCGGCAAATGGTGCGCACGGGTGAAGTCTATGAAGCTGAGGCGCTGCTTGGGCGTTATCCTAACCTTGATGGTCTTGTGGTGCATGGCTATGGGCGCGGTGAGGGGCTTGGCTTTCCCACTGCAAATATGGAAACAGAGCCGGTGCTTATTCCGCGCACAGGGGTGTATGCCACCGTGCTGACGGTACTTCGCGCGGCGCCAGATTCATCCATATCTGAGCTTACAAGCTATCCAGCCGTGACCAATGTGGGGCATGTGCCAACCTTTGGCAATGACGCACTTTCGGTGGAAAGTTTTATTTTACGCGGCAATCCCAATTTATATGGTGCTCGGGTACGGCTGAGTTTTGTGCAATATATTCGCGATGAACAGCGTTTTGACAATGTGGGTGAGCTTAAAGAGCGCATTGCTAAAGATGTCCAATTGGCCAAAGAAATTTTGGATGTGGATGAAAACATTTAGCTTCGCAGAGGTTTTATATGTTTTTTAGAAGAAAAAGTGGGCCGCTTATTTCTGCCTCGTGCGAACGTCCAGGTTTGCGATTTTTTTTACTCATAGGCTTATTTTGCTTAACATTTTCTGCATTTTGGTGGAATTTTGAACGCCGAATGGAACAAATAAATCCAGCCCCCCCAAATAAGTCTATCCTTAATGAAGATGGACTGCTTTTGCCGGGTGATGTGAAAAATCTTGACGCTTGGCGAGAAAAATTTAGTCAAAAATGGAATGTTCCTCTAGTGCTACAAGCTAGCAAAGGGGAATTGAAAGTGCCCGAATATTCAGTGGATACACTTTATGTGGGCGCAGGCTTTTCCTATGCAGAAGGAGTCATAAGTGTGCCGCCCTTGGTGCGTAAAGTCATTGGCGAAGGGGCACGCCTTCAGGCCGAAGAGGCTTTATCCCTATGTCTAAAAAAAGAACCTGTAGGCCCATGCATCTCTTCCGCCTTGCAAAGTCTTTGGAATGCTTTTGAGAAATAAAATGGAACATATACACATATTTACTGATGGATCTTGTCTTGGAAATCCCGGCCCCGGTGGCTGGGCTTGTATTTTGCGACAAGTAGATAATGCCCGCGAAAAAGAATTTTCCGGTGGCTTTAAGGGCACGACTAATAATCGTATGGAAATATTAGCGGTTATTGAAGGCTTGGAGCGTCTTAACTATGCTTGTCGGGTAGAAGTTTTTTCTGACTCTCAATATGTTTGCAATGCCATAGAAAAGCGTTGGTTACAGTCTTGGAAAAGAAACAATTGGCGCAAGGCAGACAAAAAACCCGTTAAAAACAAAGATTTATGGGAAAGAATGTCCCCACTTCTTGCAAAGCATAAGGTCACCTTTCACTGGGTGCGCGGACATGTGGGGCATGTGGAAAATGAGCGCTGTGACGTGCTGGCTAAGGAAGCCGCCGCATTACCAAATAATCCTGAAGATAGCGCTCGTTTATTAAATGAATGATATTTATTTGCGATACAGAATTTTCTGTTAAGAAAATTCGCGTGAAAAGTTTCCCCCGAAAAAACACATAATTTGCCGCATTTTCAACTTATTGGAAATGCGGCGTTTCATTTTGTAAGTTAAGACGTTTTACTCTATGGTATATAAAAATTTAGGCACTTAAAACTTTCGTCTTAAGTGCCTGAAATTTCTGGTGGGCAGTGAGGGGATCGAACCCCCGACATCCGCCTTGTAAGGGCGGCGCTCTACCAGCTGAGCTAACTACCCGCGAAGAAAGTTCTATAAAAAGACGCCGTCATTGTCAAGGAAATTTTTCCATGTAATGAAAAAAAATTTATTTTTTTTGTAAGCGTCTGTTTTAATAATTTTTTATTCGCTAAAAATATTTCTTAAAATGCCTATATTTTCAATTTCTAGCTCCATAATATCGCCTGCACGCAGAAACTTCCCTGGCTTAAAACTCATACCGACTCCGGAAGGAGTGCCGGTGGCGATGATATCTCCTGGTAAAAGCGTTGAACCTTGCGAAACAAAGTGAACTAATTTTGCTATGCTAAATATCATCATGGAAGTGTTGGAATCTTGGCGCACTTCGCCATTGATACGTGTTTGAAGGTGCAAGTTTTGCGCATCGGCTATGCTTTGGCGGCAGACAATGCATGGCCCAAAGGGCGCAGAGGCATCAAGCGCCTTGCCCGTATACCACTGACTGGTGCGTTTTTGCAGATCGCGAGCAGAAAGGTCATTGAGAATGGAAAAGCCAAAAACATGTTCAAGGGCTTTGTCCTCAGGGATGTTGATACCTTTTTTACCTATGATGACAGCAAGTTCTACTTCATAATCATATTTATCGGTAAGCTTTGAATGACTGGTGATGGTGGCATCCGGGTGAGCGATGGAGGTGCAAGGTTTTGTAAAAACAAAAGGATGCGTGGGTATACTTTGTTCAACGGCTAAGGTGCGTTCAAGTTCCTTAAGGTGGTCAATGTAATTTAAGCCGGTGCACAGAATATTACGTGGAGGATCTGTGTAGGGAGCTTGTAAGGTTATGGATTCAAAAGGAATGTGCAAGGATTTTTCATCACCTTGTTTTTGCATAACTTCTTGCAAGATAGGGAAAAGTGCATCTCCCATGTCCACAGCTTGGCGCAAAGAGCTTGGGAGCTGTGATGATGCTTTGCATACATCTAAAATATAACCCTTCTCTGCTTCCCAAATACCCCAAGAAAGCGTGCCTTCTTTTAAGAAACTGACTAAACGCATGATGTCCCTTTTTCTATGGTTAGAGTGTTATGTTTTTGTGCTGTGTTAAACACTTAGCCTTGAATAGGGGCTTTGCTTTCACCGCGAATGATGCGCATAAGCTGACGCACATTGCGCAGGCCAATGACGCGCCACTTGCCATCTTCTTGGCGAAGCCATGCTTCAACGGGATAGCTTTGCCCATTGCCATGATCTTTAATGGAAAAGGGCACATAAACTGCGCCTTGTGACTCCACAGGTGAGCCAATATGCATAATTTCTTTGCGCCCCATGGAGGCATTGGCAAAAAGGGCAGAAAGCAGGCCATTGTGACTTACCGAATCATTGGGTTTGCCGGCAAAGGTGCCGGAGCCTACGCCATAGCGCACAAAGGCAGAGCCTTCTTTTACCAGCGTCGCGCGTAAGTTTTTCCGTGCTCCTTCACTCATATTAATGGTAGAAAGTAATAGGGCCAGCGCCGGGGGTAGGGTTTGTTGATCAGATTTTTGGGCATCTTCCATAAAAACATCCACACATTGCCCAATGAGGCTTTCCATATTCACCGCTTCTACAAAGGCAGCTTCATCGGCATTATCAATGGCGCTTTGTACGTTTTTAATGGTTTGTACGGGGCTTGCGTGTACGGCATGTGATGCCATACAAAAAGTGGAAAGCAGAAAACATAAAAATACAAATTTTTTCATAAAAACCTCAGTTATAGTTAGTAAATTTTTTTATATTTAATACACGTTGTCGATTTTTTACGCTGTGAGAGAATAGGGCACTTTGCCTTTAAGGGCAAGGGGCAAGCCGCAGCTGACCAAAAGTACCGTTTCACATAGGCGGGCAACTCGCTGATTTAGGAGGCCATGCCAATCTCGAAATTCACGCGAGAGGGCGCCCATGGGCACAATGCCTTGCCCCACTTCACTGCTAATCATAATTAAAGGAAGTGGGCAGTTTTGGATAAATCTTTCTAAATTTTGCAGGGCATGTTCAACATTTTTATCTTCAAAAAGCTGAGCACTTAGCCATAGGGTGAGGCAGTCAATGAGGACAACATCCACGTCTTTTGTGGGTATGTCCGAAAAATCGCGCCCATATGCCTCAAAGGTCTGCCAGCCGAATTTGCGTGCGTCTTGATGCGCCTTGATGCGCTTTTGCATTTCCGCATCTTTTTCCGCTTGTTCCGGCAAGTCATGAGAATCCTTCGCACTGAGAGGTGAGGCGCAAGCCGTTGCCACATACAGACGACGCTCCCCAAGGCTTTCAGCATGCTGCTGACCTAGGCCGCTTTTGCCACTGCGCGTACCGCCTACAAAAAGGATGCTACTCATGCATTGCCCCTTTGTACTGCCCATACAGAAACCGGCACCGCGGGTGATTGCTGGCTTGCATCATTTTGCTGTGCGCGTCTTAGGCGTGAGGATAGATCTTGTAAAAGTTGACCGGCCGTGCGTGCATTGTCAATGGTGCTGGTGGTGCTGGCATTGCGCCTTTTGAGCCACTGCGCCACAAAAAGAATACTGTCAGCGTCCATTTTATTATTTGTGGCAATCTTTTGGCGAATGGCGCCCACGAGATTTTCCTTGGCCATGTTGCGATCATGTATACTGCGCTGATATTTTGCATTAAGTCCATCAACGCGTAGGGTGTGGGTTTTTGTATCTTCGCCGCTTTCTTTGGCGTTTTGTAGGGCATGGGTTGCGTCGGTGATTTCCTTGTGCATAGTAAAGGTAGCTTGCGCGGCATCTTCATAATTTTGCATGCGCTCGCTAAAATCTGGCATGGAGCCAATCGCTTGTAAAAGTCCGCCAAGGGATTGAAATTCTACAGCATAGGCAGAGAGCACCTTGGCAGGCACGACTTTTTTTCTACTTTCTGCTTCTTTGGTGGCGGCTTGATTCATGGACTCTACAAAGCGGTCGGCATAGAGATTATAGAGCGCCGTTAACATGGGGGTGTTAAAGGCATAGCGCAAAAGCTGTGCGCGTGTGCCTGCGACATCTTGGCTTTGTGCCGGCATGAGTGAATGCATTTTTTGCCCATAGCGAGAGTTAATGGAAGCTAAATTGAGGTTTGCACCCGACTGCGGATTATAGCGTTTCACAAGCCATGTGGCCACATCATCCACAAAGGGTAAAGGGACGACGCTATCTTGATTTACCTTAGGTAAGGTGGGGGTTGCTGGTCGCTTCTGAGTTGTTTTTTCTGCAGGGGAAGTTACAGCAGCAGTTGATTTTTGTTCCCCTGATTTTTGCTCCCCTGTCGTGGCAGGGGGCGTCGTGTTTTGAGGAGTTTCTTGCACATCGGTAGCTTT
>CAYJHU010000050.1:0-11632 GCA_964369655.1 uncultured Desulfovibrionaceae bacterium
GGCTAGCGCCAATGCTCCACGAGACCCTGCGCAATGAATTGCGCAGAGGTCTCTAAATAAACTTATTTTATTTTTTTGAGTTTTTTAAACGTATGAACTTGCTCACACTGCAAAAAATCAAAAGAAAAATTTTTGCAAAATCTAAAAAAAAGCCACACTAAGAAACGCGAACATATGTACAAAAAAAAATCTGTTTCCTGCAGATTTTCCTTGAAATTTTATGGAGTTCAACATATACTCCCTTCGTAAACAGGGCTTATATTGCATACAACTGCGCCTTGTGCACTTTCAACCTCAATCAAAAGTACATGTGTATTTTATTGGATTTTAGCTCAAATTATTGTGCAAAGGGTTCATAAAGAGACATTTATCCTCAATCGCATCAAGGCCGCAGACTTTTTTCGCAAAGCACAGAACGTTAACGAAGCAATCGTTACTAACCATAAACAGATAGGTCTATTTATTATGAAAACAAAAATTATTGCCACCATTGGTCCTGCTTCCAATAGCAAAGAAAAAATTGCAGAACTTGCTCTTGCCGGTGTAAGCATTTTTCGCCTAAATTTTTCACATGGAGATGCTTCAAAGTTTGTTGATATTATAAAAAATATTCGCGAAGTCGAAGAAGAAATCAAAAAGCCCCTCACTATCATGCAAGATCTTTCCGGCCCAAAGATTCGCCTTGGGCTTTTACAGGGTAATCCAAGCATTGATGTAGAAAAAGGTATGAAGCTCTTGCTTGGCCCAAGCAATAAGTACACGACCGAAATGCCATATTTACCCTTTGATCATGAGATCATCATGGAAAGCCTGGTAAAGGGTGACCGTATGGTGCTTGCCGACGGCGGTTTACAATTCCATGTGATTGAGCGCCGCGATGACGGCCTCGTCGTCCTTGAAGCCAACAATGCTGGTATTATCACTTCACGCAAAGGACTTGCCCTGCCCGGCAAGGCAACTAAAGTTCCTGCCCTCACCGAAAAAGATCGTGTTGACCTAGCCCAAGGGCTTATCCTTGGGGTGGATGCCGTGGCCATTTCTTATGTGCAAACACCTGAAGATGTTATTGAAACTAAAAACATCATCCTTGCCGCCGGCAAAAACATCCCTGTGGTGGTTAAACTTGAGCGTCAAGGCGCTGTGGACAGATTAGAAGAAATTTTGCGTGAGGCAGATATTGTGATGGTAGCTCGCGGCGATCTTGGCGTTGAGTGCCCACTGCCCATGCTTCCAAGCATTCAAAAGCGTATTATTCGTGTGTGCAACCGTGCGGCAAAGCCCGTTATTGTGGCCACACAAATGCTTCTTTCCATGGTCAACAGCCCTGCCCCAACACGCGCTGAAACAACGGACGTTGCCAATGCTGTGCTTGACGGTGCGGATTGCGTTATGCTCTCCGAAGAAACCGCTATGGGCAACTTCCCTGTGGAAACTGTGCGCTATATGCATGAAATCACAAGCCAAGCTGAAGAACTCATTAAAGAGCGCTATGACCTTAAAGAGCCTGATGCCGAAAAGGGCATTGCCGAATTTTTGGCATATTCTGCTTGTGTTTTGGCACAAAAAGCCAAGGCCTCTGCCATTGTTTCGCATAGCATGAGCGGATCTTCCGCACGTCAGCTTGCTGCGTGTCGTCCTCCTCAAACCGTTTATGGTCTTACACCAGAAAAAGAAGCCCTCAAAGCGCTTAACTTTTCTTGGGGCGTTATACCTGTATTTGTAGAAGATCCCCACTCAGAACCCGGGCACACTTCCCGTTGCGAAAACTTTATTCTTAACAATAATCAACTTAAACATGACCAACGTTTTGTTATCACCGCAGGCCAAGTTCAAAAAGGTGGGCAAGGACGCGGCACTAACCTTGTAAAAATATTCTGGAAGTAATTATGGCAAGAAAACGTTCTGCGCTTGTTCCCAGTGACATTAATGAGCAATATTATCAGATAAGCGCCGAAGTCTTGAATTCTTTTCCCAAATACCGACTGCCTATTGCGCTGTATGTATTTGTGGAAAATATTTGCGTTTTGCAACCATACAGCAGGCGAGACCAAAGACTGACCAACGAACAGATTGAAGAAATTCAAAAACTGTGTCGTGACGGTTTGCTCTTTGTGTCTCGTGCTGACTTTCCTATTTATTCTGAGCATATAATAAAGCAGCTGGACTTAATCCTCCAAGATGAACACCTCACAGACGCTGAGGTGGCCGACTTATGCGTTCGTTCTATAACATTACACTACACTACTTTTAATGAAAGCCCGGTAAAAATTAACTTTACTCCGCTTTATGAATCACTCATGGCGGTGACGGAATGGATTTGGCAAGATAAATTCCGCTTGCGGGTTTTTATACGCCGCTTGCCAAAGACTTATTCATTACCGAATCATGCTTTTAATTCTATGATTATGGGCTGTTGGCTTTGGTTACAAACAACAGACGCTAAGGCCGCCACACGCCGCGGCTTTGATCGTATTGCCCTTGCCTTTTTATTGCACGATATTGGCATGGCAAAAATTCCTATCTTCATTTTACAAAGAGAAAAAAAGCTTACCACCGAAGAACGCATGAAGGTCAAAGCTCACCCCGCTCTTGGCTATAAAATTATGCAAAAGCTTGACTTAGCCTTTGATGAGTTAGCTTATTGTCTTATGGAGCATCATGAAAGAATCGATGGCTCGGGATATCCACAAGGTGCTAAAGAAAAGCAAATCAGCCCCTTAGGAAAAATGTGTGCTGTGGTGGACACTTTTTGTTCCATGATTTCAGAAAGGCCGCACTCTCCCAGAAAAACCATGGAAGAAGCAGCCAAGGAGCTGGCAGCCAATACTGCTCAATTTGATAAAACCTATACCGCGAAAATATTAATTGCCCTTGTATCCAATCAGCTGGGTTAAGCATGTTCTTTTCAAGAGTACATTTCGTTAATTTTTTGTTCCCATTGAGGTAATATGTTAGAATTTGTTATTTTTGCTTCCGGTGCGTTGATTATGGTTCTTGAAATGGTGGGAGCTCGTCTTATGGCGCCGTATCTTGGAACATCGGTCATTGTCTGGACAAGCCTTATTGGCGTAGTCTTGGCTTGCCTAGCCGTAGGGGCTTTCGTTGGGGGGCGACTTGCAGATAAAAATATCTCGCAAGCAACCCTTGCAAAAATATTAAGCGGCGCCGGCTTTGGCAGTGCCTTTACCGGGCTTGGCTATGCCTTTGTGGGTGCAAGCATTACAACCTACATTGACAATATTTACCTTTCTGCTGTGGTAGCCGCCATATGCCTTTTTGCACTGCCGGCTGTTTTCTTCGGAATGATTTCCCCTTACATTATTCGTTTGCGCTTGGCGGATATTTCTACTTCCGGTGCTACAGTAGGACGACTGTACGCTCTTTCTACCACCGGTAGTATTGTGGGGACTTTTTTAGGCGGTTTTGTACTCATTTCATTTTTCCCAAGTACCTATATTTTGCTTGGTACCTCTGCGGCCATGCTTATACTGGCTTTATTGGTTGCGCTTGTGGGAAGAAAGGATAAAGTTAAAAAATCAGATATTTTACCAAGTATTTTTCTACTTTTTTGTTTACCTTTAGTGGGCTATACTAACCACATTACCGCTGAGTTTATGACTCAAAACGGTACCCCGCCCCCCATAGAAACCCCTCACAATAGCATTCGCCTAAGCCAAGGCATCAATGAGCATAATCGCCCCATTCGCTACATGGCCACAGACCCAGGCTATGCACAATCGGGTATGTATATTGATAAACCTACGGAATTGCTTTTTGAATATACACAATATTACTCCTTGGGAACAGTGCTTTTTCCAAAAGCCCACAGCATTCTTATGCTGGGCGGGGGAGGCTATTCCGTTCCTAAGTGGTTGCTGGCAGGGCATGGCGGCCTTGATGGCAAGAATTTACGCCTTGACGTTGTTGAGCTTGATCCGGGCATGACACGTATCGCAAAAGAGTCTTTTGGTCTTAAGGATGACCCGCGCATGCGTATTTTTCATACCGACGCACGCCGCTACGTTAACTTAAATACCCAAAAATATGATTTAGTTTTTGTAGATGTTTTTAATTCACACTACTCTGTCCCCTTTCATATGGGCACCATCGAAGCAGGAAAGGCATTGCGTCACAGCGTCAATGATTCCGGCGCCATCTTGATGAATGTAATTTCCGCTTTTGAGGGCGAAAATAGTCATATATTGCAGGGAATTTATGGGGCTTTAAAGCAGTCTTTTGACAAGATATATATCTTTGCCGTGCGCCCAAACCTCCCACGCACTGCCGTGCAAAATTTTATGCTTCTTGCTCTGCCCACCTCCAACCCGCAAGTAGAAAAAGCCATTGAAAGCATGACAAGTGAAAGTGGAGATTTTTCTGCGCCCATCAAAGAAAAGCTAGCTTCACGCATTAAGCAAGAACTTGCTCAAAACGTGCCCCCCTTGCAAGATGACTTTGCTCCTGTAGAAAAATATGCTCAAGCTCTTTTGAAGAAGTAACACCGAGTTAGGCACAAAGTATAAGGAAAAAATATGTTATTGATTACCGGCGGCGCTGGCTATATCGCAAGCCATACACTTTGTGCTTTTTTTGAAAGCCCTCTTGCAAAAGAGCTTGACGTTGTGCTGGTGGACAATTTTTCCAATTCACACCCAGGCAAAATTCAAACGCTGGAAAAAATGCTTCAGCGCCCCATAAAATTTTACGAAGTTGATTGCTGTAATGCCCTTGCCCTAGAACAAGTTTTTCAAGAAAATTCCATCACCGCCTGTATTAATTTTGCCGGACTTAAGGCTGTGGGTGAATCTAAAATTTTACCCCTAGAATATTACACCAACAACATGAATAGCATTTTGAATATTTTAACTTTATTAAAAAAATATAATGCTAAAAAAATCATATTTTCTTCCTCTGCCACGGTATACGGCGCCCCCAAAACTAACCCCATCACCGAAGATTTTCCCTTAAGCGTTACCAATACTTACGGGCAAACCAAACTCATGACAGAAACTATGCTCCATGATATTTTTAATGCCGATGCCAGTTGGAGCATAGGAATTTTGCGTTATTTTAATCCCATCGGCGCACATCCTTCAGGGATTATTGGTGACTATCCTCTAGGAATTCCAAACAATATTATGCCTTATATCAGCCAAGTAGCCAGTAAAAAGCTTCCTTGCTTACCAATTTTTGGGGATGATTACGACACCCCCGACGGTACGGGCGTGCGTGATTATATCCACGTAATGGACTTAGCCGAAGGGCACATTTGCATGCTTAGTAAATTGCTAAAAGACACCGGTATATTTACCTATAATCTAGGAACCGGCATTGGCTACAGTGTGCTTGACTTGGTAAAGAACTTTGAAAAAGTCAGCGGACAAAGCATAGCTTATGAAATAAAAGCGCGCAGAGATGGCGACATCGCTACTTGCTTTGCTAATGCCGATAAAGCTTTTAGCGAACTTGGCTGGAAAGCCGAGCGTAACTTAGAAACAATGCTTTGCGATACCTGGAACTTTGAGCAAAAAAACTTAAATAACTAGCTTTACTTTTTTATTTTTACATTAAGACATACTACCTACATTTTCCTACCCTTGGAGCTTATAATGGCTAACATCACTGATGATAATCCATCTCCCGTCAAACCTTTGCTTGTCATTGACGATGACAAATTTGGCGGCATAAAACCAAAATTACACTTTGGCTCTTCAAAGCCCGATATCTTCAATGGCAAAGACGGCAATGACACCTTTTTTGGAGAAAGAGGCGATGACATCTTAAAGGGGAATGGTGGCGATGATATCTTAGATGGTGATAAAGGCAATGATACCCTTTATGGCGGTAAGGGGAATGACACCCTTTATGGCGATTCCGAAGACGATAGGCTGTATGGTGGCCCCGGTAATGATATTTTAGACGGGGGCAAGGGTCAGGACTATCTTGAAGGTGGCGACGGCGACGACAAGCTTTATGGCGATGAGGGCAGGGACCAACTCTACGGCGGTAAAGGCAACGACTATCTTCACGGCGGCACTGAGAACGATTTTTTAGATGGCGGTGAAGGCAATGATATCCTTAAAGGAGGCCTTGGCAGGGACATTCTTATGGGCGAAGAAGGCGACGACTTGCTCCTTGGAGACATCAACGATGCGCTGCTTGACGGTGCTTCCGGCAATGATCTTTTCAAGGTGGATATGTCGGCCCTAAAGAATATCAGTATTGACGATATTCTAGTCCATGTGGACGGCGGTGCCGGAATGGATATCCTGCTGGCAGGCACAGATAGT
Organism: uncultured Desulfovibrionaceae bacterium; assembly: GCA_964369655.1. Lineage (GTDB taxonomy): Bacteria > Desulfobacterota > Desulfovibrionia > Desulfovibrionales > Desulfovibrionaceae > CAYJAD01. The sequence continues at coordinate 6,291 of CAYJHU010000050.1, forward strand.
CTTGAAACAGTCAAAGCCTTGCTAGCCAAAGGTCAAATTACCAACACCGAACTTATCATCAGCGGCAATGTGGAGCGCGACAGCGTGCACGATGTGCTGGCAAAACTGCATATGAATGATTATGACAACGATGGCAAATATGACTTGCATGACTGGAACATAAACCCCGAAATACAAAGCTATCGCGGGGTAAACTATATTGAAGCCACAAAGCATGTGGGAAGCGAAGACTTAACTATCTTAATTAATACGCTAATTTTGCAAAATCAATAGTTTTGCACAAAGCAACGACTATAAATGCACTTCACGCACGTCTTTTTGCATGGCATGCAAAGGACAGGTCTTGGTACACAGACCACAGTTAATACATTCTTCTTTATTAAAGAGCACATGGCGAGTTACATTTTCTACCTGCAAGGCAGTGGTCGGACACAAGGCTGTACAAAAGCCGCAATGAATACATAAATCATCAACACGACATACTTTTTGTGCCACTCCAAGCACCTGCACGCCTTGTTCTTTAAGGTAGGCAATGCCTGCTTCTATATTTTCTTTTTCACCCAAAAGTTCGAGAGTAAGTTTGCCTTCCTTACGAGGGCTAATTTGCGCCTTTAAGATACTAAAATCTAAATGATACTTACTTACAAGCTGACAAACAATGGGATTGTTGGAAATATCTGCCGTGAAAGTTAGGCGAACTTCCTGTTGGTACTTTTTAGCTGATTTGCTCATGGCAATTTCCTTAAAGGGTGCACCGTTAAAATGAAAACGGTGCACCTTTTTTACTTACTTATTGGTTTGCAAGAAAGACTTAGCCCTTTGTGCTTCAGGAGAAGTAGGGTACTTTTTCATAAGTTCTTGCATGCGTGCAGTGGCGGCAGCCTTTTGGCCAAGCTTACTAAAGCTCACGGCCTGCTTCATGTAAGCAGCAGGAGCGCGGGAGCTTCTTGGATAGCCTGTGATAACCTTATCGTAGGCTACAGCAGCTTCATTAAATTTATTTAATTGGAAGTTTGACTCACCAATATAATACCATGCGGTGCCGGCATTGGGATCCTTAGGGTATTTGCGGGTAAAGTCCACAAAAGCAGCTTGTGCGCCCGTATAATTGCGGGAGTTAAAAGCTGATACGCCCTTACTGTACAAAGCCTGAGGTCCAGTGGCTGGAGCTGCCGGAGGCGCTACAGACTGCGGAGGCATGGGAGGGGTTGCCATTTGCGAAGAAACTGGCATGCTTTGAACCAAAGGAGAACCTGTTATAGGTGAATCCAAGTTAAAGCTTAAAGACAAGCTTTTTTCCACCTGACGCAAAGCTGCGTCATGCTTGCTTAATCTATCAGCAACACCACGAGTGCCACCGGCGCCACGCAATTCATTCATTTGCGCTTTTAGGACATCAAGTTCTTTACGCATGGATTGCGTTTGTGCCCAAGAATCAGCCATATTTGGCTGCATTTGGCGTAATTGCTGGTCTTGTGTTTGCACACGTGCTTGTAGCTGATCATAATCAGATCTGGTGGTACAACCACCCATGAAAACTAACAAGCAACTTGCCACAACAACGCTGCGTGTAATGGTCTTTTGCATTTTACTACCTCTCTATTAAATTGAACCGTTAAGGTTTCTTAGCTTCTTCCGTTTCTTCAACCGGCACTAAGCGTGCTTTTCTTCTGCCAAAAATTATATAAATTATACCACCAATCACGGGAACAAAAACGCACAGTAAAAACCACAAAGATTTTTCCTGCTCTGTGCTAAAATAATGCCGACGCACATGCCAAATGGAATACAAATTTGGCAAAATTGGTAACGTCAACACAAGAAAATGCCACCACTGCATTATTTATCCCCCTCTGCCTTTTTATCTCGTTCCATGCGATACATGGCAAGACAGGTCAGCAAAGCTCCAAGGCAAATGGCAATATCAGCCACGTTAAAGGCCGGCCAATGCCACGTCCCCACATAAAAATCTAAAAAATCCACCACCGCTCGAAAGCGTATGCGATCAACAAGATTACCAAGAGCGCCGCCAAGCACTAAGCCCAATGAAACAAAGAGCAATTTAGAATAGGCCGAGGTTCGTACCAAATAATAAATTGCCAAAGTTGCAATGAGCGTCGCCACTAAGAATAGCCAAAATTGCCATTCGATATCAGAGCGATTCAAAAAGCCAAAGGCAGCACCGCGATTATAAATATGCACAAGATTAAAGAATCCATCCAGCACCGTAATACTCCCCTGCTGAGGTAGGTACTGCATAACAAGCCATTTGGTTAGCTGATCAAGAAAAATTATGATCGCAGCAATGGCTGCAACAATCTTATAGCGCATAAATAGTATATATTCCTACATCTTTGTTAACACTTGCGTGCAACGTGGGCATAGTGTCGGATGCTCTTGAACAGTGCCAAGCTCTGTACTGTAAATCCAGCAACGTTCGCACTTGTCCCCGTAAGCTTTTTCTACTTGAATGGCAAGCCCTTCCACATCCTCAAAACGTACCAGCTCCTGCCCTTCGGCTTTGTCAGCTTTGTCAGCTTTGTCAGCTTTATCTAGGCCCTGCTCTACAAATTGTGACACAATGCAAATGGAGCGCATATCAGCCTTGGCACTTGCCAAATCTTCTAATATTTCAGCGCTTGCATATAAAGTCACACGAGTATCAAGGGAGTGCCCTACAGTGCCGTCCTTACGCAAAGGCTCAATGGCACGAGTCACAGCGCCGCGCACCTTAAAGACCGTTTCCCACTTGGCAAGGCTTTCTTCGTCCAAAAGGGCCGCACTTTTTTCTAAATCGCTTTCCAAAAGAGGCGATAAAGCAAAAACAGTGCTTAAAGCTTGACCGTCTTGGGTGCGCAAAGCTTCGGGCACATGGTCAAAGACTTCTTCGGCTGTAAAGCTCAAAATTGGCGCCATATCACGCATTATCACATTCAAGATAAACCACAAAGCCGATTGTGCAGAGCGACGCTCTTTGCTTTCGGTGCCGGCAGTGTACAGTCTATCCTTCAAAATATCCAAATACGTCGCCGACAAGTCAGTTACGCATAAATTATGCAAAGTATGGAAAATTTTATGGAATTCAAACTTTGTATAGGCATCTTGGATACGCAGGTGCGAACGGGCAACCACATCCACCGCATAGCGATCAAGTGGCTCCATATCTTTAATGTCGCACATGGTTTCTGGCGTAAGATCGCTCATATTTCCAAGGAGATAACGACAAGTATTGCGTATGCGTCTATAAGCATCCACAAGACGATTCAAAATTTCATCAGAAATTCTAATATCTTCGCGGTATTCCACAGAGGAAGCCCACAAACGGATAATTTCTGCCCCAAATTTATCAATCAATTCTTGAGGTGCAATGACGTTACCGATGGATTTAGACATCTTAAGTCCCTTGCCATCCACCACATAGCCGTGGGTGAGCACCGCTTTATAAGGCGGAACGCCACGCGTGGCTATGGATGCCAAGAGAGAAGAATGGAACCAACCGCGATGCTGATCCGAGCCTTCAAGATATAAATCAGCAGGGAAGGAAAGCTCTTTGCGCTTTTCCACCACAGCCGCAAAGCTTGTGCCGGAATCAAACCATACGTCCAAAATATCCATCTCACGCTTCCACTCTTTGCCTTGACACTTAGGGCAAGTGAGGTCATGCGGCACGATATCGGAGAGCTCAGCCTCATACCAATAGTCACAACCTGTGGCATGTCCGGCAAAGCGCTCAGCCATATCATGCATCCAATCACTCTCATGCCATGCTTCCCCGCAAGAGGTGCACAAAAGAGCAATAATTGGCACGCCCCACTGACGCTGACGCGATATGCACCAATCTGGACGCGCTTCAATCATATTATAAATACGCTCTTCGCCCCAAGCAGGTATCCATTCAACTTTATTGTTAATGGCATCAAGTGAACGCTTGCGCAAATCATTTTTTTCCATACCGATAAACCACTGCGTGGTGGCGCGGAAAATTACCGGCTTTTTACAACGCCAGCAATGCGGATAGGAGTGCTCAAGCTTTGAGCCTTGGAGTAAATTTCCTACTTCTTCTAGCTTTTCAATTACTTTTGGATTGGCTTCAAAAACATTCAAGCCTGCAAAAAAGCCCACGCTGTCCAAAAAGCGTCCTGCATCATCAAGGGGAGAATAAATATCTAAGCCATACTTAAGACCAACTTCATAGTCTTCACGACCATGACCGGGAGCAGTGTGTACACAGCCCGTACCGGCATCAAGGGTCACGTGTTCGCCAAGCACCAGCGGAGAAATTCTTTCATAAAATGGATGATTTGCCTTTAAGCCTTCAAGTTCTTTACCCTTCACTTCACCAAGTATGGTAAAGTCCTCAAAGCCAAAGGTCTTGGCGCACTCTTCCACCAAGTCTTTTGCAAGGATATAGCATCTTTCACCGGCCTGCACCAAGGCATAATCAAATTCAGGATGCACGCATACAGCCATATTATCCGGCAAGGTCCAAGGTGTCGTCGTCCAAATAACCACCGCACAATCCTTGCCAACGCTTTGCGGAAAAATTTTATGTAAGGCTTCGTCCTGCAAAGGAAAACGTACAAAAACCGATGGCGAAACATGATTATGATACTCTACCTCAGCCTCAGCCAAAGCCGTATGGCAAGAACAACACCAGTAAATTGGCTTCTTACTGCGTGCAAGGCTGCCTGTGGCCGAAACATCAGCCAAAGCATGCGCCGTTGCAGACTCATAACCGGGATGCATGCTCATATAAGGCTCATCCCATACCCCAAATACACCAAGGCGTTTAAATTCTTTACGCTGGGTATTTATCCACTTTTCTGCATATTTACGGCAAGCCTTACGCACCACATGCGCAGGCAATTCTTTCTTTTTTTCGCCAAGCTCATGCTCAACCTTAAGCTCAATAGGTAAGCCGTGACAATCCCACCCAGGCACATACTCAGCAGCATAACCCTGCATATTCTTTGACTTAACAATAATATCCTTAAGAATCTTATTCAAAGCCGTGCCCATGTGAATATGCCCATTGGCATAAGGAGGACCATCATGCAATACATAACGCCCCTGCGAACCCGACGCCTTTACCATAATATCATAAGCTTTTATGCTCTCCCAGCGCTTTAGCATCTCAGGCTCGCGCTGTACAAGATTAGCTTTCATCGGAAAACGGGTAGCTGGCAAATTTAATGTACTTTTATAGTCACTCATGAACTTCTCCAAAGGCGTGGTAATTTATTTGTTATAGCAAATAGAATTGGTACTTATGGCACGAAAATGCCCCAGCGTCAAGAATTGAAATATGATGATAAGTGCAAGGAATATTGAATTTTTGGGGA
>CAYJHU010000051.1:0-11563 GCA_964369655.1 uncultured Desulfovibrionaceae bacterium
CTTTTATAAAATAAAAATCAGTTCCCCCCAAATATAAAAAAAGACTTCTTAGCCAAAACTAAGAAGTCTTTTTTATATTTATTTATATTATTTACTATCCATTATTCTCAATGGATGTTTTTGCAATAAAGACGGTCATATCTTCGCCGGCAATAGTTGCTTTATATTCAGTGTAGTTTCCATTTGTACTTGTAGACGTCCACTGCGTATCATCAAAAGAGACCTTACCTTCGTCATTTTTCGTTAAGCCAAGTTCGGATAAAATCTCATCAACGCTCTTGCCACTAATATTATTGCCAAAGACACCCATTTCAATGTTACCTGAGGCCATCATACCAAGCACCTGAGATTCATGTGCTTCGATGTCAGAGGATGAACCTAGCAAGATATCTAAATCGGTACCATCTTCATCTGTTCCACCATCAACAAAGACATCTTCTAAGTCTAGCTTAATAAGATCATCTCCGGCGCCGCCAACAATTATGTCCTTACCTGCACCGCCATCGAAATAATCATTGCCGGAACCGCCAAACATAATGTCATCACCTGTGCCGCCAATCATAATATCATTGCCGCCAAGGCCAAGCAATACGTCATCGCCTTCGCCGCCATACAGGGTATCATCTCCGTCATTGGATTCTTCCATACCATTAACGGCATCCATAAGCTTTTGCTTTTCTTCGTCAGTGCCGCTTTCCATGGTTGCATGGATATTATCTACAAGAGCCTTTACAAGCGTTGCAGACTCATCCCCCGTATGACTTTGGATATTATCTTCATGGTATTTGCTAAGAACATCACCTGTCATGCCTTCAGCACTTGCCAAATCATGCAAACTATCAAGGCTTCCGTCACCTATGACAAGGTCATCGCCGCCAAGTCCATACACGGTATCATCGCCACCTTGGACAATGATAGCATCGTGATCCTCAGCATCTGCACCTTCTGCATTGCTTAAATGCTCTAATATAGAATCTGGATAGTTCTTTACATAGTTCAGGATAAGCTCATTAGTTATCGTAGCTCCTGGATACATATCCTTTATGGCTTGAATAAAGGTAGTATTCAAATCTTCTTGAGATATTCCGCCTACAACCACATCATTGCCCTCTAGGGTGAACATAATGTTCGATTGTGTGTTCGTTGCCGAAGAACTACCATCGGGTGTGAACATGCCCGCACCGATATCACCATCTTTAACTATAACAGCACCGCCGGTTGTATCGTATTTATCCAGAAGGGTTTCATTGGCCCCTACTCCCATACCTAAGGCGTGTACTCCGCCATTTTCACCAACAGCGTCTTCTAAGGCATCAAAAGCTTTATCTGTATTGCTGTCACCGGAGGGGACGCCGTCGGTTGCAAAGAAGACTTCTGTTTTTATTTTGTCGTCAATGCTACTTTTTGGAATATCTTCGCTATTTAACCATTCTGCGGCATCGTTAAAGCCTTTTGAATAGTGAGTGCCATGATGATATTCTTTATTAGCGGAAGCATTGTCATAAACCGGTAAACCAGCACTATCAAGTTGTGCATTTAATGGGAAACCGTTTTCATCAATATAGACAATTCCCTCATCGGTTTCTAAGGTTTTTACATATGTTCCCTCTACTGCTTCATAGTTGGGATCAAGTTTAAGTTCTTCGTACTTAAGATTTCTAAGTTCTTCAAGCGCATTAATAATATCTTGCGCATTATCCTTAGTAAGCTCAACAGAAACAACCGTTTGATTTTCAGTATCAGTACCCCAGAATTGATTAATATAAATATTAACACTACCACCAAGAGCATTTTCTGTGTATGGCACCAAGGTATCGTTGATTAAATCAATGATAGAATCAATAGTTGCATCAAGACGAGTTGTACCAAATGCGTCAGAAGTTTTATCTTCATTGATAACACCATTCCAGCGATTATCCCACATGGAAGCGGAAGTATCGAGGATGAAAACAGCATTATAGTCAGTACCTGGGTCAATCAATATGGAGGTACCATCAACAGCCTTTATCTCTCCATCAGGTAAGTCTTCATTCTTGGCTATAACATCAAAATCGGTTGCATCGCCATCGGCATCGGTCACCGTAACATTAACGTTCTTGGAGTCACCCTCTGGCAAATCAGACACGTCAACCTTCGCAATCCAGCCGGTGTCATCCCCGTAGTTTTCAAGTGTCATATCGTCGGTTTTAAGGCTTACCTTATCACCTTCGGTAACGACAGAAGATTGATCTGCACTGGCAGTCCACTCCCCTGCACTATCAAAAGAACCGACTTCCCAGCCATTTTCTTCGTCATATCTAAAGGTAGAGTCGCCAAACTCAAGGGTTTTACCCTCTCCATTGTCAGCACCAAAGTTAATATTTGTCAGTGCTGTAGCTTCGCTTGAGCCTTCTGGTGTCAATGCATCCACATCATTATGAGCTGGCGGTGCATCATCGCGTACTGTAACGTCAATTTCCACATCAGCAGTATCACCGGTAGTATCGGTAAGCGTTAAAGTAAAGCCGTCGGTTTTATGCTCTGTTTGTTTGGCCGCTTCTTCGGGAGTGTTATTACCGCCATCAATGGAGTCTGAAAGCGTATATTCATACTTTACAGAATATTCTCCATCAACAACAGTTACAGAGGTAATGCGTACGGTGCCACCATCAACACTGGTGCCATCTTTATCATAAGTCCACGCTCCATCCTTAAATTCAGCAATAACAGTATCGCCAATTTTAACAGAACTTAGACCGTCGAATGATTCTACTACAAGTTCCCCGCTTGCAACTTCTGTCACTCCATCGGGATCTACGCCAGTAATATTGGCATCTGTTCCTGCAGCTAAGTTTGCCTCATCTACAGTTAAAGAGTCAGAGCTCTTTACTTCAATATCAATGGCTTCTGTAGTTGGTTGAATCTTAACATATTGAATATCAATATCGCCATCACCATCGGTGGCCTTAAATTCCAATATAAATTCTTGTTCAAAGGATTTATATTGCTCAAAACTCCACTCACCGGTGCTGGGGTTATAAGTGACATCAAAGTACGGATCACTAATATCTTCTACTTGATTATTCCAAGCGGTAATGCTTCCTGCGCGAATGGTTATAGTGCCGTCATCATTGGTGAAGGACTTATATGTAACAGGGGTGCCGTCAATGGTAAGGGTTGGAGTTGTGCCACTCTTACCCTCAGCAATAAAGTCAACAGAAAGTGTTGCTCCGTCAGCCACATTCCCTTCAAAACCCATATCGCCACTAACGCTTGCACCAACGCCTTTTTCCGCAGTAACAGGATAGACGAGCACATCAACACCATCTGCACTTTCAGTAGGCTTAAAGCCGGTCACAGAGGTAAAGTATTCACCATCTTGAAGTTCTGATCTTGAAACCTCAACGCTTTGGCCATCTCTTGTGACGTAGCCAAACTCTTCGTACTTTGTGACAAAGTCTTGATCTTTAAGAGTTGTTACCGTTTCAAGCTCATCCTCACGCACAAGTTCCACAGCATCGTCAGTAATTTTTATGTCAATACTGCCCTTGGCAAAATCACCATCGCCGTCAGTGATGGATACCCCAAAGGATTCTGAAAGGAAATCATCATCCCCTTGCACCGTGGGATTATTATGATCATGGCTACCGTCTTGGTCATAGATGTAGTTTACCGTGCCATCTACATAGGTGAAGCCAGACAAGTTGCCATATGTACCTTCTAAACTAAAGGTATTCAAATCAACACTGTGTCCATTTTCATCTGTATAGCTTACCACACCATCTACAACAGTAATATTGAGCTCTTTACCATTTGCTCCGGTGATGGTTACAGTATTGGTGCCATCACCAAGAGTGACGCTAAATTCACCCTTTACGGTTTGAGCATTACCGTCTTCGTCTGTATTGTAATCACGGGTATCTGTCTCATCATCATAGGTGACATGTGCATTGGCGTCAGCAGTCGGATCCATAAAGGTAATATCCGGCTCGCTGTCCGTTCCCTTAGCAGTGATAGTTAATGAGCTCGTAGAAGGATCTCCATCTGAATCTTTAATGGTATAGCCAAATTCAAATTTTGCCTCTTGACCGGTAGTAAGGCTTTTATCGGTATAATCAAAGGTAAAATCACCGTCTTTATCAACAGTAAGAGTTCCATAGTCAGGATGAGATAAAGTAATTGTTCCGTCAGCGCCAACTGTCTTATCCCAAGTAGTGCTTTCGCCATCGACTTTGACCTCTGCACTCATATCAAAGGCATCATCATATTCATTGCTGGCATCTAAAGGAGCACCATCTGCACCAAAGCTGTCATTGGCAAGTATATCTCCGGTAGCATCTGCTCCGCCCTCAGTAACCTCTGCAGTATCTTCAGTGGCCTTGGGGAATGAGTCGCCAATGGTTACGGTCACAGTGGCAGTTCCTAAGTTACCGCTACTATCCTTAGTGATGATAGTGTAGTTTAGGTCAACACTGTCTGAGCCTTCCTCATGCGGATAAGGTGTTGTCTGGGTGAATTGCAAATTATTATCATCATCATAAGAGAAGAAACCATAGTCAGACTGAGGTAAGTCAGCAGCCGGATCAAAGCTTATACCGCTATCTAAAGTAGCATCTACTTTGATGGCCGCATTTAATGCATCATCATCTGCGCCTACTTTACCGCCAGTTGCGTCATTACCAATGGTCACATCTTTAACATCAATGGTCAAAGTCGCATCATCGGTATCGCCATCTGCATCGGTAATGGTGTAATCAAATTCAAAGCTTATATTTTCATTGGTACTATTGGGCTTTGATTCAAAGGTGTAGCTACCATCTTTATTAAAGGTAATGATACCGGCATCGGATTCAAATTTTGCAATTTCATTGCCTTCTGTCTCTAATTCCTTCCAATCGTCAGAAGGAGCAGTTACTTGTGTGATTTCCTTACCACTATGATCTTCCTTTGTATCGCCAGCAGTGTCATTGCCAAGGATATTTCCGGAAACTTCACCGCCTTCAAGTATAGAATCTGGGGTATCGTCTGTAGCTATGGGAGCAGCATCGCCATTAACAGTTACGTCATAGCTTACATAATCGCCATCCTTATCCTTAGCCGTAAAAGTAATATTAAGCGAATCATCAAAATACTCATGCTGATACATAAGCCATTCGCCGGTGGAGGGGTCTACGCTAGCAGTGAAGTATTTAGTACCGTCAGCATCTGTGGCTGTGATTACGCCGCCGCTTACGGTAAGCACAAGCGTTTTACCATCAACAGTAATCTCACTTTTATCAGCAACTGCTTCACCATTGATTTTATCAAAATAAATATCAGACACGCCATCGGCACTGTTTATATTAATTTGACCGCCGCCTTGAGCAACAATAGCATCGGAATATTGTGAAAAATCGACATTATCAATAACAAAGTCACTGCCTACATTGTTTGGAATAACGCGCACTTCGTCAAATTCTGCTGAAAGCTGTGATGTATCAAGACTTTCTGAGCCTGAGTTTGTGCCTGTCACATCAATAGTATGCACAAGCTTACCGTCTTTATAAAATTCCAAACGTACGGTTTCTGTATTTTCTTTTATGGCAGTATCAGCAGTGAATAAACATTCAAAGCCAAGATCAATACCGTAAGCAGTTTCACCTTCCGGTAACTTAATAATAAAAGCTTCGGCAGTATCACCCACATCTGTGCCTTCAGTGTTACCAATTTCCATATGGCCAAAGCTATCATCATCTTTATCTTTAATAATACCAACGCCATCACCATAGGATTCATTGTGATCATCGCGCCAGCCAAGAACCAACTCATCCCCAACAGTGGTACCATTCTCAGTGAAGGTTACAGTGGCTGCAGTAATGGTAAATCCACCTACATTGACAGTGCTTTGGCCATCGGTTGTAAAGGTTAAATCAGAGTTCTTATGTTCCGTTTCGCCCTTTCCGCTTACTGCTTCTTTTAAAGCATTGGCATCGGCAGAGCCGGTAAAGAATTCACTTCCGGCAGAAATGTCTCCGTCAAGATTTACCACATTAGATTCTTTGCCGTCTTCATCGACGTTATAAGCATCAATGACGTCATCTTCGACATTGACCGTCAAGCTACCATTGGCAGTGCTTCCATCGCTGTCGGTAATGATAAAGCCAAATTCAAGATCTGTGGGGGTATCAGCTGCATCGCCTGAGCCTGCGAGGTCTTGATTTTCATCGCGAGTTTCACCGCTATCGGGTGCATCATGGGCAATGGGCTTATGCAAGGTCACAGTGTAATTACCATCAACCTTACCGGCATCAGCAGTGCCAAGCTCCATTTCTACGCTTAAATAAATTTCGTCTTCAGCACCATTAACGCCAGGAATGTAACCTTCAAGGTCGCCGGTGGTCTCATTAACTCTCCATGATAATTCTTGGCCATCATGGTTATAAACATCGGGTAAGGAATCCGAATCCAAGTCCCATGCAAAAGCGCCACTTGTTGCCGGCCCGTCAGAGCCAAAATCAAATGTAATTTTGCCTGCTTGGCTTGCGGCAGTGCCCTCGCCTGCTACATCACCTGCTTCTTTGCCTTCAGTGGAACCAGTGGCAAGAAAAGCTTCGTCCACAAGGACATTTTCAGTGGTGGCATTGGGGTCATCGCCATAAGTAATCTTTGGACCGCTATCACCATCAACTGTAAAATCAAGACGTACACTGTCAGTGGCGCCATGTTTATCGGTGGTGGTTACGGTAAAGCTCTCCGTTGGTGTATCATTTTCTTCTAAGGCATTAAGAGCTTCATAGCGTGCTAAAGCTGCATCATAATCATCTTGATTAGGATACTCCGCTTTGCTTGGTTCTGCTTGCAAGGTATAAGAATACGAACCATCAGCTGTAATGGTCAGTGTACCATATTGCCCTGCAATAACAACGTCTGCTGCGCTATCTGCCGAATCTTCAGAGGCGCTTTGCTTTGTGAATTCAGAGGTAGCGCTGATGGTTTGCTTATCCATGCCCTTGCCATCGCTGTCAGCGTCATAAACATTAAGTTTACCATTAACGGTGACATCTTTGGCTCCCTCATGCACAGATACATGCGAAATAACATGCTCTTCAGAAGATGTGTCGATGCTCAAGACATCCCCGCTTCCTGCAGCCACAGCAGAAGTCATGATGGGTTGGTCATTGGTGCCCACAACAGTAATGGTCAGCGTGCTTGTAGAGGTACCGCCATTTCCGTCATCAACCAAGATATCAAAAGTAATTTCCTTTTCTTCTCCAAGACTTAGGCCATCAATTTCCGCTTTTGCCGCATCTGAAGAAGGATCAAGAGTAAAGGTATACTCTGCATCTCTATCGCCTGCGCCAGAGTCATTGGTAATTTCAAGCTTACCATAGGCAGATGTTACACTTTCAACGTAATCGCCATCAGCATTTTTAACTGTAAAAGTTAAATCATCGACTGCGTCCACATCTGTAGCGCTCAAGGTGCCGCTTGTGCTTAGCTTACCGGCATAATCTGCATTTGGTGTACCCGGAGTAACTTCATGTGTATCGTTATCACGACCGTCACCAGCTTCAATAACAACATTATTGGCGCCAGAGGCAAGAGGATCATTAGGATCAATTTCCGGCTTAGGTTCCTCAGGGTCAGGAAATTTAGGATCGTCATTACTGCCACTCACATTAAAGCTCAAAGTAACGCTGTCAGTGGCGCCATGCTTATCAGTGGTGGTTACAGTGAAGTTTTCAGCGTTATTTACATTGGTTTCACCAAGCTCTTGTAAGGCATTATAACGATCAAGAGCAGCAGCATAATCAGCTTCGGTAGGATAATCGTCTTTGTTTGGTTCAGTCTGCAAAGTGTAGGAATATGAGCCGTCAGACTTAATAGTTAATACACCATATTGACCTGCAATAACAACGGCTGCTGCACTATCTGCTGAATCTTCAGAGGCACTTTGCTTTGTGAACTCAGAGGTGACGCTGATGGTTTGCTTATCCATGCCCTTGCCGTCATCATCAGCGTCATAAACATTAAGCTTACCGCTAACGGTGAGAATATCATTGGGGTCTACGGTTTTATCCGCATCTTCCGTAAGAGTTTTATGCTCAATTATATATTCATCACTTGTGCCGGCTTTTTCTACAATCTCAATAACATCTCCACTGCCAGCAGGTACGGCAGAAGTCATGATGGGTCTGTCATTGGTGCCCTCAACAGTAATGGTCACGGAGCTTGTTGTTTTTCCGCCATTGCCATCGTCAGCTTGAATTGTATAAGTTATTTCAACTGTTTAACCTTCATTTAAAGAGTTTACAAACTCATTGGGAGCATCTTCGCTTCCTTCATTTAAAGTAAAGGTAAATTCACCGGTATTTTTATTTGTGGCGCCATCAAAATTCGTAATAGTAAAGGAGCCAAAGTCTTCGCCATCAACACCGGCAGGAGTTGTAGTTCCATCAGCATAAACTACAGAGGAAGATACGACAGAAAAAGTCAAGTTATCATTTACATCTGCATCTTTTGCAGAAAGTGTTCCGCTTACTGTCAGCGCACTATCATATCCTGCATTTTCATTGCCGGGATTGGAAGCATCAATAATGTCACCATCTGCATCGCGCCCTACTCCGGACTCAATTACACTGCCTGCGCCATCATTCAAGGTAATTTCAAGCTCTGTGGGGCCATCGTTGGTGCCTGTAAGATTTACTACAATTTCTTGCGCTTGCCATGCACCATGCTGATCTTTAACAAAAACAGTAAAGCTTTCTGTGGCTTTTTCACCTTCACCAAGGGCATCAGAGGTCATGGTATATTCAAAATTACCATCATCATCAATGGTCAACGTGCCATAAGTGCCATCAACGCTTTTGCCAAGGCCGTCTATGTTTTTATCATCGGCTGTATCAAGAGTGTCAGCGCCATACTTAGCAGCCTCAGAGGATGTGGTCACAAAAAAGTCAAGGGTGGCGGCATTGTCGTCACTGTCTACGTCGTCACCGTCCACATCTCCCTTAAAGGTAGCATCCGCAGTGCCGTCAAGTTCAGTAACGCCAAATGAGAAACCAATATCATTGCCATCAGCGTCAGTAATATCGGAAATAACACCGTCAGAACTGGTTACATCTGTGATATAGGGACGATCATTGGTACCTACAATCGTTACGGTAACTGTTACTGTAATAGGAGGATTAACACCGTTAGACACAGTAATGGTAAATGTATCTTCACCATTTTGACCAAGGGCCAAGTCTTCGGTATCTACATCATTATTGTTCAAAATATAGGTAAGGTTGCCATTGCCATCAACGGTAAGGTTACCAAAGCCACCTACACCATTATTGGCAATATCATAACTTACGTTAGTGGAAGCAGGATTAGAAACAGAAATATTGCCCAAGTCTTGACTGGTTCCGGCATAAGCAGCATTGGGATTATCGCCTTGTTGCTGCACACCTGCTTCAGAAACAGACAAGTCTAAGTCAGACAAAGAAAAATTAATACCAAATAGCCCAACTGGCGCACCATCATCACCAAAACCATCGGTAACAAAGTCCGTTTCCACGTCAGAAGCGCGTACTTGGTCAAGACCTCCAAGTCTATCAATACCTGTTAGCAAGGTTCCGTTCAAAAAGCTCACTATAGTACCGCCGCTTGTAGGCCCAGCACCTCCGTCACCGGCCGCAGGCATAAGGTCTTCATCGGCGCCAAAAAAGGCTTCGCCGTCAACTTCTGTTCCGCTTATGAGGAAGGTAGGCATGTTTGCCTGACCATAGGCTTCATAAAAATCAGTCAGGACAATTTTAGCCCCATCTTCAAAACTCAACTCAAGATTATCTTCAACACGAGCTAAAGTGGCATCTCCAGTTTCAAAATCAAAAACTATTCTATCGTCAGGAGCTGGAGTAAAGCTTGACGTTTGTCCACTGGCAGGCTTTTTAACATCTAAATCAGCCATAAAATATCCTTTCTTTATGTTAAATGCAAAACAAGTGAATACTTACTTGCCTTAACAGTTAATAGTAAAAACGTACAAAAAGAGTATAAAACAGGAAATAATAGGCGCTTTACCTTAAGAGGTATGCGACGAGGTAAGAACCTCAGGCTATAAAGCCCGCAAATGCATGGCATTTGTAATAAAAGGGACAGTGCATACAGCACGCCACACGTAAACAAGGAATGAATACGTAGCAAATAGGTAACCAATGCCCTTACGAATGTCAAGGGGTTTTTCTAAGCACCGTAAAATATCATGCTTTTCTAAAAATATCTTGGAATATTACTGTGCAAGCTTCTTTAATTTTACGGTAGATTTAGGAGGCCCCCTTTAAGCAGTGGAGCCTTCAATTGCGTTAAAGCGAGCGAGCATACTGTATATAGCCATATATTAGAATAAAAATAAGTAGATACAAAAAAACACCCGCTGCAAGCATTGAAATGCACCTAGATTGCCATGTAACTCTGCCATGCAACAATATAAAATTATCCTTTATGCCACTCAGTCGGCAGAAAATCCAAATAATTATAGCAAATAAACAAGGCATTGCAATTCTTACCATCCATTGAAAGTCGGAGGTTTCAAACAAAGCCGAACGAAGAAGCCTTGCTAAGTCAACATCACCTGACTGTATCACAGTGGTAATTGTTTCTCCATGCTCATTTGTATATGACTCCAGCGTATTTCCATTTTGTCGAGCAATGGCACTTATCGTGACTTCACGCGGCGCAAGAGAAAAGGAGAGTTGCATATCACCAATGCGCGGATTTTGTGGCTCTAATCCCAAATAAACCGACCCATTTTGCAAAATATGCACTAGGGATGGATTTTCTCCCTTACTGACAAGATCTTTATAGGCAAGTATGCTTTCAGAAAATTTTTGATGATTTTGCGCTTTTTCAAGAAGCATTTTTTGAATATTTTCCCTTTCTTGCAAAGAAAGCTGAACGCTATAAGCATAAAAAGGCATAGGAAAAGAGCTTAGGATTTTACTTGAAACAGCATATGCACCAAGGCATGCATCTTTTGCAAACTCTTGAAATTCTTTATAATCAGCAATTAAAGTATTCTCCTTTGCACTTACATTGGAAAGATGCGATGCCCATGCTTTTTTGTAAGGTTGCATAAAGCTTCTTTCACTACGCTTTGCAAAATACCACTGAAAATAACTTACCTTACATTCTAAAGCTAAACTATTGGCCTCTATGCCAAATTCAGAATTTATAAGTATGCCTTGAGTTTCTACTTTCCCCTGCACGTAAACGTTTTTTCCCTCAAATTTCTTATGAATGCTCTGTGCATCAGGCAGGACAAAAACATTATTATTTAAATCTTTTATTGCTGCATTTTCCGCTATGGATGTATGCTCAGAGATGCACGTGGCTATCACTAAAAAAAGAGCTAAAACCAAAAACAAGATAATCCCTAAAAAACGAAAAAAGTACAGCGCAGGACGTATAAAATCATATATTTTTTTACTAAAAGTAGACATTTTTTACCTATGCAATGTTGAGATTGAATTAGACTTGCCTTTTTCTTTATTTTTGTCAACAAAACAACATATGTCATGCACAGTGTAGGCACGGCATTCTAATTTAATAGAAAATTCTG
>CAYJHU010000052.1:0-11300 GCA_964369655.1 uncultured Desulfovibrionaceae bacterium
CTACACGTATGAGCCAGTCACCTGGAACTTTATTCTTTTTGCGCGCCTGATAAATAGCTTGTGCACTCACACCTAAATACTCAGCAAGCTGAATATCTTTTGTAAAATTCAGACATTGAAGGATTTTATCCAGTAAAGAAGAAGCATCTATTTGTTTTTTCATGTACACACCCTACGCTATACTGCTCAAAAAATCAATAAAAAATTAATTTTAAATTTGTTTTTTATTTTTCTAAATTTTTTATTGACAAAATCAAATTATTAGTTACATTGTATTCACGACACAAAAAAAAGGAGATACATATGTTAAGTACCGATTTAGAAAATTTAGCAAACGCCTTGGAGCAATTAAACAGAACAAGCCAAGAAGACAATACTGTTTTTATAGAATTATTTTGTTGTAACTTACATTCATTAGCTCAGCGCGTAAACATGCTTGAAGCCATGGCCGTAGCACCTGTAGTAGATATTGCATCACAGGAAAGCGAAATCCCTCTGCAATAAATTATTGATTGTTTTTTGCGTAAGATATTATTTCGCAAAAAAAGGGAGGGGCAACAAAACCTCCCCTCCCTTCTTAAAACTTTATATCATAAAAGATTAAAGTATTAACATGGCATCGCCATAGGAAAAAAACCTATACCCTTTTGCCACAGCGCTTGCATAAGCATCTAAAAGGCGTTGCCTGCCAACAAAACCAGAAATCATCATTAATAGTGAAGACTCCGGCAAATGAAAATTTGTTATAATTCCATCAACAACCTTAAAAGGACGTCCAGGATAAAGGAAAATATCAGTCCAACCGGTAAAAGGCTGTACCTTACCGCATAACTCAACAACGCCTTCAAGCGCACGGACACTTGTTGTACCCACGGCAATGACGGGACGCCCTTCTGCCTTGGCTTTCCTAATGGCATCGGCTGTTTCTTCCGGTACTTCAATATACTCTCTGTGCATACGATGGCTACGTATATCATCAGAACGCACAGGACTAAATGTACCATAACCAACATAAAGTGTAATTTCTGCCCAACTAACACCTAGGTCCACAAGCTCTTGCTTTATGCTCTCAGTAAAATGCAAACCTGCAGTGGGGGCAGCAACAGAACCAACTTTTTCACTTTTTGCAAAAATAGTCTGGTAACGATTTTGATCCTCATCGTCATCGCGCCGCTTAATATAAGGAGGTAGTGGAATATGCCCGGTAGCCGCAAAAGCAGAAGCAAGGTCACCATGCCAAGCAAGCATAACACGCCTTTGCCCAAATGGGCCAGATTCAAGCACAGTTACGCTTATGCCAGCACCAAAATCAAATATATCGCCATCGTTCACTCTTCCTCCGGCGCGCACCAAGCCATTGGCTTCTGCTTCAAACCAACCGGATTTATCCTTGAGCGGTTTTGCCGCTGCAACAACCAAAGGAAGCGGGCTCAAAAGCAAAAACTCTACCTTACCCCCGCTAGGACGTGTCCCTAGAAGTCGAGCTTGCAGCACTCTAGAGTTATTTACAACAAATAAAGGATTGCGTGGCAAATAAGAACTTAATTCCTGAAAGTAAGCATGTTTTACATCTAAAATGGATGGTTGCTTAGTTTTCCGAGGTAAAACCATCAAACGAGATTGCCCTCTTTCATCAGGCGGAAATTGAGCTATTTGTTCTTCAGGCAAATCAAACCTATAGGAGCTGAGCCAAAAATCTTTTTCTTCCATAACGACAACTTTAATTTAATAATTTATAATTTTTAAGAGTTTAGTAAATTCCAGACAAAAAAACACCATTGTGCTACCTTGTCAAGGCTTACGTTTATAGGCTATTCAAAGCGCATAAGCACTTATATGCTCACTAAGTATATATTGACCAGTAAAAATTTTATTTTCCGTAAGAGGCTGTTTTTATGCACAATATCCCCTACAAACTCAGCGATTTAAGTCATGTACGCGGCATGGGCATTCATCTCGGTGTATGCGGATCCATTGCTGCATTTAGGTCCCTAGATTTAGTTCGCTGGTGGCTGAAAAGTGGACTACATGTAAGTGCAACCCTAAGCCAAGCTGCAGAGCGCTTTATTACTCCCTTAAGCTTTAAGGCACTTGGAGCAAATCCTGTATACACAAACATGTGGGATGATGAACAAATTTTTGGACATTTAGAGCCAGGACAAAATATGCACGCCATGGTTATTGCACCAGCTTCTGCCTCAACGCTTGCTCAATTAGCTCACGGCGATGCAAGCTCCATGCTGGCTTGTCAAGCACTTGCTTTTGATGGGCCAATTCTTCTTGCCCCAGCCATGAATCCACGTATGTGGAATAACACAGCCACACAGCATAATATTGAAATTTTAAGTAAACGTGGATTTGAAATTATTTCGCCCGACATAGGCAATACCGCTTGTGGCGATGAAGGACAGGGAAGACTTGCTGATATTCGCCATATTTGGCTTATGTCCATAAAGGCCTTGACCCCTCAGGACATGCAAGGACAAAAAGTTCTTATAACTTTAGGACCCACACGCGAACAATGGGACGCTGTGCGCTTTTGGTCAAATCCATCAACCGGCACCATGGGAACAGCTCTTGCCATAGCGGCTTGGCTGCGAGGAGCAGAAGTTCACGCCATTTGCGGCCCTATAACTGCGGATGCAGGCTATTTTCCTGTACATCAAAATTTACATCGCTATGATGTAAAAAGTGCACACGAGATGTTTACGGCGGCAGCTGACATTTGGCAAAGCGCCGAGCATAACATTAATATGGGAATATTTACTGCCGCTGTAGCCGATTATTCGCCAATTCCATTTGAACACGGTCAAAAAATTAAATTTAAAAAACACGAACAAAAAGATGGTTTGCAAATTAACTTCTCTCCAACTAAAGACATTTTACGAACTCTCGCTTCTGAAAAAAAATCTGAGCAAAAAATCTTAGGATTTGCAGCAGAAACACCCGCAGGCAATGATGCATCAAGTTTAGACTCAGCCTTACTTGAGGCAGTGCGCTACAAATTGCAAAATAAGGGAGCAGACATTATCGCAGGAAATAATATTTGCGCCAGCGATTCCGGCTTTGGCACTAGCACCAACTCTATGGTTGTAGCAGATAAACATGGACGTGAAGAAATTTGGCCTAGCCTTTCTAAATTTGACGTTGCATGGAGGCTTTGCTCATGGCTTTTACAGATATAAATCCCTTTTTCTTGTCATGGCAACAACAAGGCCTAGATTTTTTACTGTCAAATACACCTGTCGATAGTGCCCAATCCTTGTGCCATGCGCGTTCAGCACAGCCAATTCAACCCAAATCACCTAGATCTGTGCAAAGACCTGTGCAAAGACCTGCACAAAAAGCACCGCAAGAGTTTAAGCAAGCCCCTAGGCAAACGCCCAATGTGCAAGTCCAAGAACCCAAGCAACAAGCAAGAAATTTAGCACAAGAAAACACTACCTTACCATTAGCATGGCAAGAACGTCTTAATAAAACAAATGCTACTCCAGTTCTCTTTTCATATTTCGCTTTAGGATTAGATTTATATGGAAAGGCAGACCCTAAACGCCGTGATATTCTTAAAAAAATTATCTTAAATGATCTTAGTCAAGCCGGTAATACTTTTTCATTTTGGCCTGTTGCCCTTCCAGAAAATGAGGAACTTGTAAGTAACCCGCAAGCCTTTTGGCAAGGAATAAGGCAATTAAATGCACGCGGGTTAGTACTTTTTGGAGAAAAATCCGTGCAAGCAGCGGGCATTACAGAAAAAGCCCTCCCCGGTCGAAGGCTTATTTACAACAATTGCCGTGTTCTCATAGTTCAAGACATTGAATTCATAATAGAGCACCCCCAGCATCTACCACAAATGATAAGCTTTTTAAAAGATTTTTTACAACCTTTTGCTCTTTGTAAATAAGGTATAAATATGTTGTTAGCGCTATTGTGTTTTTTACTTGGCGGAGCCATAGCAGGAATTTTTGCAGGACTTTTAGGGGTTGGTGGAGGAATAATTATAGTTCCTCTACTCAGCTTTCTTTTTCCTCTATTAAGTATATCACCAGAACATGCATATCATCTTGCCTTAGGCACTTCACTTGCGAGCATTATGGTTACTTCTGTCGCAAGCTCAAGAGCACACCATAAACGCGGTGCAGTACGTTGGGAGATTTTTAGAGCTATTAGTCCTGGTATTTTATTAGGGACATTTATGGGGGGAATCATGGCTTCGCACATTCCCAATGCATATTTGAAAGCTTTTTTTGTAGCTTTTCTCTATTTTATCGCATTTGACATGATTTTTGGTAAGAAAAAAACTGAAAAAAAAATAACCTCCTCACCAGAAGCACTAGAAAATATTTCAAAAACAGAACCAGAAAGCAATGGGCAACTCCCGGGCAAGCTTGTCATCAGCGCCATAGGTACGACGATTGGCTTAATATCAAGCTTTGTTGGTATTGGCGGTGGCACCATGTCTGTCCCATTTATGCTTTACTATCAAGTACCTATACGCATTGCTGTAGGAACTTCGGCAGCCATAGGTTTTCCCATTGCACTTGCAGGAACACTGGGCTATATAGTGGGCGGTTATGACGTGGCAG
Source organism: uncultured Desulfovibrionaceae bacterium (assembly GCA_964369655.1). GTDB lineage: Bacteria > Desulfobacterota > Desulfovibrionia > Desulfovibrionales > Desulfovibrionaceae > CAYJAD01. Next base: position 4,584 of record CAYJHU010000052.1, read on the forward strand.
GCTTGCCGGAATTTACCCTGGGGTACGTACATATACTGGCATTTGTTGGACTTGCCAGTGCAAGCTATTTTACAGCGCCCTATGGTGCCGCGCTTGCACATAAATTGCCCGTTCAAACCTTAAAACGTTTTTTTGCCATCTTTCTTATCTGCGTAGCCAGTAGAATGCTTTGGAATTTAATATAATTGGAGATATTATGCCATTAAAAAGAACTTACAACCCTAGACTTGCAGAGTCCGTGTGGTGGAACATTTTTTTATTAACTGTTGGTAGCGCTTTTTATGCTCTTGGGGTACAGGCCGTAGCCCTCGACCATAAATTTGTTACCGGTGGTGTAATGGGCATCGCCATGCTAACATGGTATATGACTGATTTTCTTACAGTTCCTATCTGGTATTTTGCTATCTGTATACCAATTTTTGTATTTGGCTGGTTTTTTGTAGGCAGAAAATTTCTACTATACTCTGTTTATGCTACGGTTTGCACATCTGTTTTTGGTATGTTTATGAACTTTACCATACAAGTAGATAATCAGCTTTATGCAGCTGTTTTTGCAGCTGTTCTAACAGGAACAGGCTCGGGAATCATGTTGCGCTCACTGGGTAGTGGTGGCGGTACTGATATTATTGCTGTAGCCATGCGCGAACGCTGGAACGTATCTGTTGGTGTTTTCTCCTTTGTTTTCAACGCAGTAGTGTTTTCTCTCGCCGCATTTCAATTAGACTTTGATCTTATTATTGCCTCAACCATCATGCTTTTTATTAACTCTACTGTGCTAGAATACACGCTTCGTGTTTTCAGTCATCGCAAAATGGTCTTTATTATTTCTGACCATGGAGAACAAATTTGTGAAGCAATAAATCTTTTGCGTCGCTTTGGGGTTACGTATCTTCGTGGCAAAGGTGGATATTCAGGCTCTGACCGCGAAATCCTACTCACCGTCACCAGTAACGTATACATTAAACAACTGGAAAATATAGTTTTCAGTATTGATGAGCATGCCATTTTCGTGGTTGAAAATACATTCTACGTATCTGGCGGACAATTTGCTCGTAAAATCTATAAATAATTTTTTGTATGAATTTTAACAATTTGTCGACAAAGAACGGGCTTTTTCGAAGACAGAGTCAAACCACCATTGCTTGTAAGCAGTGTGGCCAGCATTTATTTGCTGTAAAAGGCTGACGGAAAGTAATGATGCACTGTGGACAGTGTAAAAACGATTTTGAACTCAACGAGTACATCAAAGAAATGGACGAAGCTTTAGAGCTTTTTTTAGAAAACAGCTATTGTGATAGAGTGTAAAGAGCTTGTTTCTAGCTATTGACCTTCAACTTAAAGAACATTATGGTTCGCGCATGTTACATTGTATTACTTATATAGCTCTTATTTTGGCAATCAACGTGGCTTTTGTTCACGTTCCAATTATTACTCTCCCCAATGGCGAAATGTGGCCCCCCATATCATTGGCTGTGGGCTTTACTTTTGTATTACGTGATTTTGCGCAAAAGCATGTTGGCCATCACGTCCTATGGTGCATGCTTATTGGCTGTGGATTGAGTTGGTACTTTGCTTCTCCAGCCCTAGCTTATGCCTCTGCAGTAGCTTTTGGCATTGGAGAATTGGCAGACTGGGCCGTATTTACTTTTACTAAAAGGCCATTTTCACAACGTATTTTGTTTTCAAGTCTATTAGGCGCTCCCTTAGATAGCGTAATATTCCTAACGCTCGTTGGAATTGCCACTCCTTTTTCTGTAATTTCTATGACTTTAAGCAAATTTTTAGGCGCCTATATTGTATATTTGCTAGTAAAAAAGCGTGAGAACACCCTGCAGCATCAAGAAGCATAAAATCATTTAATTAAGCGAATACGCTTATACCATTGAGGTAAATCATGGAAAATACACAAAATTCAGAACATGTTTGTGGCTGGGTCGCTCTTATGGGCCCTCCCAATGCAGGAAAGTCCACCTTACTCAATGCTCTTTTGGGGCAAAAAGTCAGCATAGTCACGCCGCGCGCACAAACCACACGCAATCAAATAGTTGGTATTCTTACAGACAATGACTCACAAATCATTTTTATGGATACACCGGGTATGGCGCATGTGCGAGGTCGTTTAAGCAAAAGCATGTTACAATCTGCATGGCAAAGCATGGCTCAAGCAGATATGGTTGTACTCATATTAGATGGGGATTTATATATCCGCAAGCCACATTTTTTAGAAAATGACCTTGCATCTCTTGGGGAAGCTCTTGCCAGTGAAGAGCGTCCTGTGTGTGTTGTGGTAAATAAAATTGATCTTTTTGCAGACAAAAGCAAAATGCTCCCCTTACTCACCCAGCTCAATGAAATTTTTCCAAAAGCCACCATGTTTCCGGCATCAGCCTTGCGTCGCAATGGACTTAATGAGCTAAAAGAACTTATTACAAGTCATTTACCGAAAGCGCCGGCTGAGTTTCCGGAAGACCAACTCTCCACCGCACCTTTGCGCTTCATGGTTTCTGAAATTGTTCGTGAAAAACTTTTTCTACATTTAAAACAGGAAGTTCCATACTCTGTCGCTGTTGATATTGAGGAATGGACAGAGGACGCCGAACGCGAGCAAACCATCATCCATGCAGCCATTTATGTAGCTCGCCCATCACACAAGGCCATGGTCATTGGTAAAGCTGGCGCAGCAATTAAAACTATTGGTTCTGAAGCCCGCAAAGACATCATTCAGCTGGTTGGCGGAAAAGTGCACCTAGAACTTTGGGTAAAAGTCCGTGAAAATTGGACTGAAGACATTAACTTTTTGCGCAATTTAGGCATGATTCCTGAATAAAGCCTCAGACACATTTTGCGTATTTATTGGAAATAGTACATACTTTTAATGAATACTTGAAAATAAATGCGCAAAGGTCATAAGTAGGAGATAGCCATGGATGCAATGACACAGCAAATTCAAAAAGGGCTCGAAAATATTTTTGACCGCATTCATAAGGCCAAAGAAGAAGCCGGACGTACACAAGCACATGACAATGTAGAACTTGTGGCTGTCTCAAAATTTCATACTAGCAATGCTATCTTAGCGGCCTTATCCTTTGGACAAAAAATTTTTGGGGAAAGCTACGCCCAAGAAGCTTTGCAAAAACAAAATGAGCTCTCCAATAAAGAAAATTTTTCTGAAATACAATGGCACTTCGTCGGCCATATTCAAAGTCGAAAAGCAAAAGATGTAGTAGGGAATTTTTCTTTAATACACTCTGTTGACTCGCTAAAACTTGTCAATATCTTAAATACTTGCGCAGAAAATAAAAACATTTGCCAAAAAGTTCTCATCCAAGTAAATATCGGTAATGAAGCACAAAAATCAGGAATCCAACCTGATGAGCTTACTGCCCTTGCCAAATCCATCATGCAATGCAATAATCTATCACTACAAGGCCTTATGTGTTTACCACCTGTATTTGATGCTGGACTTGCCGCACGACCTCACTTTGCATTTTTACGAAAATTAAAAGAAGAACTTTCCCACTCTTTGGGACATGAGCTTAAGCACTTATCCATGGGAATGTCCGGCGATTTAGAAGCAGCCATATTTGAGGGTGCAACACTTGTACGCGTGGGCACTGATATTTTTGGCTCAAGAAGCGTTTAATATTCCATAGGTTAATTTAAATTTTATTCATATTCCTAAATCCTACACATATTTTTTACATTGATTAATTTTCATTTTCTGGTATAATTTATGCAAGATAAGTAATTAGCAATGTGAAAATGTCATTATTTTGAAAGGAGCACATCATGGCAGATGACAAAAAGAAGGAACTTCCAGAAGGCGAAGCTCCTCCTAAAAAATCAGGATTCAAGAAATTTTTAATAATTTTCCTGATTCTTTTAATAATCATTGCTGCTGGAGGAGGCGGTGCATATTGGTGGTTTTTCATGCGCGCCCCTGCTGCCCCCACAACTGAAGAAACGGCACAAGCTGCTGAACAAAATGCAGATCAGGCTGCAACTCAAGCTGAGGGCGGAAGTAAAGAAAATCCTCGTGTGGAACGTCAGTCAAACTTACCACGATCCTCTGGCCAAGTGTTGCCCCTGCCGCCATTTGTTGTAAATTTATCTGATCCAACAGGAAAAAGATATTTGAAATTAGGCATGGAAGTTGAAGTAAATCAAGACGTTTCCGCACTAATTAAAAGCCAGAGCCCTAAAATACGCGATGCTGTCATTGTACTTTTGGCAGGTAAGACTTTTGCTGATATTTCCTCAGCAGAAGGCAAAATTTTACTCAAAGCAGAAGTTGCCTCACGCTTAAATCAAATTTTAGGCGGAAGCTATGTTGTACGGGTGTATTTTACTGAATTTGTTGTTGAATAATTTACTGTTACCAATTAATCATACGGATTATTAAACAAAGGAACTATTATGAGTGACGACCAAGACCAAGAAGCTCTTGCCGCTGCATGGGCTGCACAATTAGAGGCAGAAGACGATGGTGACGCGATAGATCCTTTTGAGGCGGCGCAAGCTGCTGCGGATACTCCGGCCACAATTCCATCATCTGACGACTTAAGTTCTTCCTCTGGAGCATCCAGTGACGAAGATCTTGCTTCACGCTGGGCAGAAGCTTTGGCTGAAGATGAGCAAGAATCCAGCCAAAAAAGTTGGCAAAAAAGCTTAAGCTCACAGGCCAGTGAAGCAACTTTTAAGGATATGTCCGACATCGCCAAACGCCCTACGGTGGATGGCGCCAAGCGCGAGTTGGATTTTATTCTTGATATTCCGCTTGATGTTTCAGTAGAACTTGGCCGCACACGCCTACTCATCAACGAACTTTTGCAATTGGGGCAAGGTTCAGTTGTAGAGCTTAACAAGCTTGCCGGTGAGCCATTGGAAGTTTTTGTTAATGGCAAATTGGTTGCTCGTGGCGAAGCCGTTGTTATCAACGAAAAGTTTGGCGTGCGCCTTACCGACATTATTAGCCCCATGGAAAGAGTAAAGCAACTTGGCTAATACGCAAGACTCCATTGACGCTAAAGCGGATAATATTCAATCCCCAAGCGCAAAAGCAAACACTCCACTTAAGGAGCAAGTGCCTTTTGCCGGAAGCGACGCAAAAACACAAACTGAGGTAAAAGCTTCACCAAAGTTACCAGCCAGTGATTTTACGTGGGGTGGATATTTTCAATCTATTGGAATTTTGTTAGTTTTGCTCGCTGCTTTATGGGCAGTGGTGTGGCTTTTGCGAAAGTATGGACGTTTTAATTTTATCCCGCGCCCCGGTGCCTTTCCACATGATGGCTTAAGGCTTGAGGCACAATTACCACTTGGCCCGCGCAAGGGTTTATCTGTGGTAAGATTTTTAGATAAAAGACTTTTGCTAGGCGTTACCGACAAACAAATTACGCTTTTGCAAGAAATTGGGGATCATGATGAAAATGACAGCAAGAATTTTCGAAAGCTTTTGGAAGAAGCAACCCATGCAAAATCCACTGAATTGCTTGACGAAAAGCCTTGCACTCCCAGTGAGCATAAACAAAATGATGCCGAAACTGATGTACAAGAGCAGTCAAAGCCTGCCGCTGAAAAAGATGAAAAAAACGATTAATCCTTTTAATGTTTCAACTCTTTTCATCTGCCTTATTAGTATTTTTTTACCAAGCATGGCACTTGCTGCGCAAGATTTAGCCATGCCGCCCATGTCGCTTACTCTTTCGGGCGGCGCGTCTTCTCCCGAAAAAGTCACGGTTTTATTGGAAGTTCTTTTCTTGCTTACCATTTTATCAGTGGCGCCAGCTATCATGTTAACTGTGACGAGCTTTACAAGAATCATTATTGTTTTCAGTTTTTTACGGCAAGCAATGGGTGTACAACAGCTTCCACCAACGCAAATTTTAGCCTCACTTGCCATATTTATGACAGTTGTAATTATGTACCCCGTGGGAAAAGAAATAAACGACAACGCATTACAGCCGTACCTATCTGAAACAATTGACTATCGCGTGGCACTTGACCGAGCGCAAATTCCATTACGCACCTTCATGTTTAAGCATACAAGAGAAAAAGATATTTCTGTTTTCTATGCTATTTCACGCATGGAACCGCCTAAAAATAAAGATGAAGTTCCTACTATGATGCTAGCAGCGGCCTACGTTATCAGTGAACTAAAAACAGCCTTTACCATTGGATTTTTGATCTACATCCCCTTCTTGGTGCTCGACATGGTTATCTCCAGCGTTTTACTTGCCATGGGTATGATGATGCTACCGCCTATGATGGTCTCTATGCCCTTCAAACTTTTACTTTTTGTCATGGTCGATGGGTGGAATTTACTTGTGGGCTCACTGGTAAACTCATTTCTTTTATAAAGCAGAGGAGGAAGTATGACACCTGAATTTGTTATTGGTTTTGGCAGACAAGCCATTGAACTCTGCCTTATGATGGCTTTACCCATGTTAGGCGTAGGGCTGACAGTTGGTGTTTTAGTGAGCATTATCCAAGCGGCAACACAAATTCAAGAAATGACGCTTACCTTTATCCCCAAGGTCGTTTCCATGTTCATCGCCTTGTTGCTTGCTTTGCCTTGGCTTATGGAACGCATCATCACCTATACGCGTGAAGTTTTTATTAATATCCCCACCTATATAAAATAATTTACATTAAAATTTTCAAAAAAAGACTCCTGTATATTAAGTTATACAGGAGTCTTAAATTATCAGCTTTATG
>CAYJHU010000053.1:0-8652 GCA_964369655.1 uncultured Desulfovibrionaceae bacterium
ATATTTTTTTTAAGCGAAAAGGTCATACCTTATACTTCGCATAAAAATTATTAAAATTTTAAGTGCGCAAAAAGTCCAATAAATCCTTTTTTTCTTGACTTAGGCCTTCATAAGGGGTGTACACAGCCGTTTGCAGTGCGCAATGCGCAAGGGACTCAGGCTTTATTTGGCTTATCTCTTTAATAGTAGCAGCCATAATTTTGCGTGCATTGTCAGCGCAAGCTTTTAAATTATCAATAAGCATCATTACATTTACTTCATCGTCAGCGCCATGCCAGCAATCATAATCGGTAATCATACACAGTGATGCATAGGCCATTTGGGCTTCACGGGCTAATTTTGCTTCCGGCATATTGGTCATGCCAATGACATCTGCCCCCATAAATTTATAACGCATTGACTCAGCTAGGCTTGAAAATTGTGGCCCCTCTATACATAAATAAGCGCCCCCAAGGTGGACATTTTCCTTGCTATCTTTAAGAATATCTTGAGCGCAAGCATATAAAATTGTATTAAGATTTTTACACGTTGGGCGTGACATGCTTACATGTGCCACAAGGCCGCCGCCAAAAAATGTACTATCACGGCATTTTGTATTGTCCACATATTGATCCACCACCACAAGGTCACGTGGAGGCATTTCTTCTCGCAAAGAACCCACCGCCGAAGCTGCTAAAAGATGCGTAACCCCTAGCTTTTTTAGTGCATAAATATTTGCTTTATATGGTACTTCCGAAGGAAGAAGATGGTGCTTGCGCCCATGACGAGCCAAAAAAACAATTTTTATCCCGTGCAACGTGCCCACAAGCAAAGGAGCAGAAGGTGCACCATAGGGAGTATCAACAATGACTTCTTCTTTACTTTCAAATGCTTCCATAGAATAAAGACCACTTCCGCCCATAATACCTATGACTATGGGCTTGGCATTTTGATTTGTTTGCATGGGAGTTCCTTTTTTTGGTTATTTTTATAATTCAAATAAAAGCGCCACAAATTTAAATTAATGACTTTTCTGTATAAGAGCAAATGTTATTTCAATTAAAGGCTGAGTAAGATACACACAGATACATTTTATGCACATTCATTTTGCAACTAACTTCACACAAAAAATTCTTGCATTGTGATGGCATTGTGCCTAAAACTTTCTTACTAACTTGAATAAATGATAATTACGATGGAGATGCACATGAGTAAGAATACACAGCAAAGCTTTTTGGGCCTGCGGCCTGCCTTTTGGATAACAGCATTATGCGACGGCATCACTTTGCAAATTGTACTTGCACTTGTAGTTTTTTTACGTGCACTGGTAGGCGGACAAATTGACCTTGAGCTTTACTCATGGCTTTTGGCTATGGTATGTACCGGACCAATATTTATTATTATGTTAGGCGCAAACGAAGTTCCTGTTCCGCCGCCGCATAAAGAGATAAAAAAAGTTTTCCTCGGCATTTCACTTGCCTTTCTTTTTATTTTAATTGTTCTTTTTATGGGGCAAATTTCCGTTGAATATTCACGTTCTGTTCTTGCTCTCACTTGGATGTTAAGTATTGTGGCAGTGCCTGTGGTGCGCGGTATGGTACGCAGACGCCTTTGCAAAAAATCTTGGTGGGGCGTACCTGTTGTTTTTTTACAAAGCCGAGAAGAAGTAGAAGATATTTGGAATGAACTCAGCAATAATCCTTTGCGTGGCCTTCGTCCTGTAGAATGCATGCACCTAGCAAATTATGACGAAAAGTTTGTTGAAGACTTAGAAAATATACAAAAAAAATATAGCTCTCCTATCTTTTTTTGGAGTTATAATGATGTAAAAAAGCTTGAAGATATTCCTCATTTTGAAGAAATTTCCAAACAATGCCCAAAGCTTATGGTTGTGCCTAGCAGCAGAAAACGCCTTAAAAAGTTTTGGCTTGCGCCGCGCTTGCTTGGTAATTCTACCGCTTTTTTAATTCGACAAAACCTTACCGATTCACGTCGCTTACGCTTAAAACGAGGCATGGATATTATTCTTTCATCCATCGCTCTTATTTCGCTTTCCCCTCTTTTTCTTGCCTTTACTTTGCTTATCCGCAAAAGTAGCCCCGGCAAAGCCTTTTATACTCAAAAGCGCATCGGGCAAGGCGGCAAACTTATTAAAGTCTTTAAATTTCGCACCATGGTGCAAAATGCCGACGAAGTACTCAAGGATTACCTTTTTGAAAATGAGCACCTAAGAGAAGAATGGGAAAAGGATCAAAAATTACGCAACGACCCACGCATTACCAAGGTAGGTAAATTTTTACGTAAAACCAGCCTTGATGAATTGCCACAGCTTTTTAATGTTTTTCTTGGGAGCATGACACTGGTGGGTCCACGTCCTATTGTGGAAAATGAAATCAAACGTTATGGCGATGTTTACTTAGACTATAAAGAAGTTAAGCCCGGCATTACAGGTCTTTGGCAAATTTCTGGCAGAAATAACACCAGCTACGAAGAGCGTGTTTCTTATGATCGCTACTATGTAACTAACTGGAGTGTGTGGATGGATTTATGGATTCTTATGCGCACCATTCCTGTGGTTCTTCGCGGTGAGGGTGCTTATTAACAATAGCTTTAAGGCACCTTGGCTCTTGCTTTGCTGGCGCTATTTTGTTAGATATCCTGTGCAGGGGAGTTTTATCCTCTTTTGTCTCAACATCTATTTTAACATCTAACTAGGGAGAGTATCTCGTCATGAAAAAGATTTTTGCCTTATGCCTTTTTGCCATGCTTTTTGCTGTTTCTCCAGCCAGCGCTGCCCAAAAAACTTACATCAACGGCATTGATGCCAACTACCCACCTTTTGGGTATATGGACAAAACCGGTAAACCAGCCGGCTTTGACGTTGAGTCAATGGATTGGATTGCTAACAAAATGGGCTTCAAAGTGGAACACAAACCTATTGCATGGGATGGCATTATCCCTGCCCTTTTGGCTAAACAAATTGACATGGTAGCTTCCGGTATGAGTATTACTGACGACCGTCGTAAAATGGTTGAATTTTCAAACCCATACTGGGAAGTATCCCGTGTATTTATCGTTGGTAAAGACTCCAAACTTAAACCAGCAGACATCTTAGCTAAGCCCATTAAGCTTGGTATTCAACGCGGCACTTCCGAAGCTTCTGACTTCCAAAAAGAACAAAAAGAAAAGAAATATCCTTTGGAAATTGTTTACTATGAATCTGCTCCGCTTATCGTAGAAGATTTGCAAAATGGTCGCATTCAAGCTGGCCTTATGGACAAATTGCCTGCAGATGATTCCATCAGCAAAGGTAAAGCTGTAGTAATTGCCGGCGTACATGGCAAGCCTGATAACTTTGGTGTTGCTATCCGCAAAGACGACAAAGAATTACGCGAACTTATCAATGAAGGCTATAAGTTACTTATGGCTGATCCATATTGGAAAGAGCTTCAAGATAAATACTTGCAAAAGAAGTAGTTTTTTTGTATTACAAAGCCCTGATGTCTAGCAAATGCGCATCAGGGCTTTTTTATTTTAATTGACCATTTTTAGGAACTGCATGCAAAGCCTTTATACCGTAATTGACGCTCTGCCCTACATCTTGGGTGGAAGCCTTGTAACTATCGCTAATGTGAGTATTTCTCTCATGCTAGGGCTTGCTCTAGGTATTCCGCTTGCCACTTTGCAAGTGTATGGCCCTAAGTGGGTACAGCGCTTAATTGGCCTCTACGTATGGTTTTTCCGCGGCGTTCCTATCCTTGTTTTACTTTTTTTATTTTTTGGTCTTTTTGTTTCCTTAAATTTAAGTGCCAATCCCTTTATTATTTCCTGCGTGGTCCTTGGCCTTACAAGTACTGCCTATCAATCACAAATTTACCGCGGCGCCATACTTGCTTTGCCCCAAGGACAACTCAAGGCTGCACGCGCCCTCGGCATGCGCGACTTTGCTGCCATACGCCACATAATTTTACCGCAGGCCATGCGTATGTCTATCCCCGGTTTTGCCAACGAATTTTCTATTTTACTTAAAGATTCTGCCATCTGCTATGTGCTTGGCACGCAGGAAATTATGGCAAGAGCCAATTTTGTTGCTTCGCGCACCTATGAGCACCTTGCCTTTTTTGCACTGGCCGGTGTCATTTATTTTGTTATTACAGTTATTGGCTTTAAACTCTTGAAAATGCTTGAAGAGCGCACCTACATTCCCGGCTATACCTCGTGAGGAAAATATGAACACATTAGAAATTAAAAATATCCACAAGGTTTTGGGCGGCAAGCAAATTCTTAGCGATTGTTCCCTTAATATCAAAAGGGGCGAACTAAAAGTACTTATTGGCCCATCCGGCGCCGGAAAAAGTACTCTTTTGCAATGTATCAATTGTTTAATTACACCTGATAAAGGTCAGATTTTCCTTGAAGAGCAGGAGCTTGATTTTTCTAATGTATCCATGCTTTGTGCTTTTAGAGCGCAAGTTGGTATGATTTTTCAAGACTTTAACTTGTTCGACCATCTCACTGCAGAAGAAAATGTTTCCATCGCATTGCGTAAAGTGCGCGGATTTTCAAAGTCCGAAGCCAAGGAGCGAGCTTTAGCAGAGCTTGATCGTGTGGGCTTACTTTTACGTTCAAAGCTCTACCCTGCTCAGCTTTCAGGCGGCCAAAAACAACGTGTTGCCATTGCGCGCGCGCTGGCTATGGATCCTAAGGTAATTTTGCTTGATGAACCAACTTCTGCCCTTGATCCAGAACTTGTGGGCGAAGTGCTCACAGTTATTCGTGATCTTGCCCGCGGCGGCATGACCATGCTTATGGCAACCCATCAAATGGAATTTGCTAAAGCGCTGGCCAATGAAATTATTTTTATGGAAAAAGGGCATATCATTGAGCGTGGCACTCCTACTGAACTTCTTTCTAGGGAAAGTAGAACCAATGACTTTTTTAAGAAAATTTTAGATTTAGAAGTGCATGAGACTAAGGATATTAGCTTTGAGCTTGAAGATGGCAATATAAATTCTAAGGAAACGACGAATGTTTGATATGCCTTTTTTGAGTGAAGACCTTATCCCAATGCTCAATAAGGGCTTTTGGGTATCTGTTTCGCTTATTATCCCTTCAGCTATTTTAGGCTTTATTGGCGGCGTTTTAGTTGGTATTGTACGTGTTTACTCAAGCCCCATTTGGCGCAAAATTGCCGACTGGTATGTAACCATTGTACGCGGCGTTCCCCTAGCTGTTCAATTGCTGATGATTTATTATGCGCTACCTAAGATTGGGCTTTTCTTTGATCCTTACGTAGCGGCGGTGCTGAGCTTTACCCTTTGCTCTGCTGCATATCATTCAGAATATATACGCGGAGCGCTCTTTTCCATTCGTCAAGGTCAAGTACTTGCGGCAGAAGCCCTTGGAATGAGCCGTTTTCAAACCATTCTTTATATTATCATCCCCCAAGCTGCGCGTCGCGCTCTGCCTGGTTGCGGTAACGAAATTATTTACCTCATAAAATATTCATCACTGGCGCACTTTGTTACGGTTATGGATATTATGGGCGAAGGCAAGGCTGTTGCTTCTAACACCTTCCGCTTTACTGAAGTTTTTTTAGTGGTGGGTGCTTATTACCTCGTACTTGTGACGCTGGCCACTTGGATTTTGCAAAAGCTCGAAAAACATTATCATGTGCCGGGTTTTGGCACGCGCTAAATTATGTGCGCAAATTTGCTTACTGATAATATACCAGAAGCTTGGCGCGACTTTGTTCCAAGCCTTAAAGCAGGAAAACACCTCCCTCTACTGCAAGAAATTTCTAAACTTCGTGAAGCAGGTAAAGTTATTTTTCCTGCTCAGGATGATATCTTTCGTGCGCTTTGCCTTACGCTTCCACAAGATGTTCGTGTCATTATCCTTGGTCAAGATCCCTATCATGGGCAAGGCCAAGCACAGGGTTTAGCTTTTTCAGTACCAACTAGCGTAAAAATCCCCCCTTCATTGCGAAACATCTTTAAGGAGATTCAACGCGATATTTATTCGAATTCAGACACATACACAGGTGATTCTGATTTATCACGCCTATCAAAGCAAGGAGTTTTACTCTTAAATACAGTGCTCAGCGTTGAGGAAGGGAAAGCTCACAGCCATGCACATCTTGGCTGGCAAGCCATTACACATGATATTTTACAATCTTTAGCTAAACAACATCCACTTGCTGTTCTTTTGTGGGGAAAGCCAGCTGAGGCTTACGCTCCCATTTTTACCGAACAAAGCAAGCATTTGGTGCTTTCTGCCCCGCATCCATCTCCTCTTTCTGCTCATCGCGGTTTTTTGGGTTGCGGTCATTTTTCTATGGTAAATTCTTGGCTTAGCTCACAAGGTCATTCTCCTATTATATGGTAGTTTTTCCATTTACTGCCTTCATTTTTCTTTCATAAGCCCCAATTATCTTCTTTCTCGAATTTCCCAGTGTCTTTTTAAATACAAAAAATTTTCATTATTTCGATTTTTTTACTTGACTTTATGGCATTGTGCTTGCATTGTTTTTTATATCTAACCAGCTGAAATAGTTTAATTTATCTCTAGATTTAATCTAGACAATTTCGAGGTAGCTATGAAAAAAATCAATTTTTTAAAATTACAAAAAAAAGTCTTTGGTATTAGCATATTATGCTTAACATTTGCCCTAGTTGGTTGCGGTAGTAAGAGCAGCAACTATAAAGGCTCCAGCACAAAAGGGGTTGCCATTGTTAAAACCGCAAAGTCGCAATTAGGCAAAGATTACCGCAGCGGCGGCACTTCTCCCAAAACTGGCTTTGACTGCTCTGGCCTTATTCAGTGGGCGTATAAAGTAAATGGCGTAAAAGTTCCGCGTGTGACCAGTCAGCAAGCTAAGGCCGGTAAAAAAGTGAGAATCACCTATGCTAAGCCCGGCGACATTGTTGTATTTAGGTCAAAGCAGGCACGTACTGGCCTGCATACAGGAATTTATGTGGGTGATAACAAATTTATCCATAGCCCTCGCACAGGCGCACAAATTCGCATTGAATCAATTAATTCATATTGGAAGCCTCGTTTACGCTCTGTTCGGCGTATTGTAAGTTAAACAAGTAAGCCCAAATAATATCAAGGCGCAATGCGGCATTATTATCCGCATTGCGCTTTTATTTTTTTAAACTATTCCTTATCAAATACATATAAATTACTTGTAATTCAAATCGCATTGCGCTATTGCTTTTATAAATAACCAGCCATATGGAGCAAACATGGACAAACAATATACCATCACAGAAATTGCACGCCATTTTTCTCTTGCTGAATCTACTGCACGCTACTACTGCAAACGTTTTTTAAGCTTCATGCCCATAACAGGCGAAGGAAGGCGTAAGCGCTACGGCGAAAAATCATTAGAAATTATTGCCTTTATCATAGATCACATGAAACAAGGTAAAACGGCAGTCTTAGTTGAGGAAGAGCTCAATGCGCATTTTCCTCGTGTTATGGATGTCAATGTTGAAAAGTGCTATTCCAATGCTAATCCAAATTCAGAAACGAAACTTTCACAAGAAAATTCTCATGAAATACCTTCTTCGCACAACAGTCTTGAACTACAAACGCATGCGCTAGACATGAATAGCGCTCATCCAGCCTATCACAATAATCACCAAGGCACACAGCACGTGATGCAATTGCTTGAACAGCAAACCATTGCCATGCAAAGTATTGCAAGCTCACTTGCTGTACTTGCCACTCAAAAAGAAGATTTGCAAAGGCTTGAAGATGCAGCCCGCATGAGTAAGGAAGAAAATACCTTACTACGCGAGGAAGTACACGTTTTGCAAACTTTGCTTGATAGCTCAGATAAAGTTCATCAATATGATCTTAATAAAATTCGTGATTGGATTAGCCGATTGGCCCAAAACTACAATGAACGTGAACCTATGAAGCCTATGGATGAGAACAAAAACTAATTGCTTTTACGAGGAGATTTTATGAAGCTCAAAAAAATAATAGCAACTTTTACCTTTGTCTTAACTGTGTGTTCATTTTTAATGGTGCATACACCTGCTAACGCCGATGATCAAAAAGTTTTTTCCGTGCTCTTTATGAATGACTTTGATGGTTGGACGAAGGATGAAGTTAAAAATGTTGCAAAATATCTTGCGCCCTATTTAACCGAAAAAGAAATTCAAAGCCTCAAGCATCAAGATTTATATGGTAGTGAAACCTATATTATAAAAAACATGCGCTCTGGCCCAACAACTTTACATCGCGTTGAAGAATTTAACGATAAAGGCGAAATCATTGCCGGCCCTGCTCTTCATTCCTATAAAGATGGAGAAATTTTGTTTTTCAGTTGCAACCCTGGAGATTTGCCTTCAACAGTGGTTCGCTATGTTGATCCAAAAGGTAAAATCTATGAATATAGCCCAGGCGTTAGCGGAAGAGATGGCTCTGTTATTTATAATAAATATGCCAAAGACATGAAAAAATAGTTTAGATTTTGCTTTATAAACAAAAAAAAGCGGTAACATTGCTACCGCTTTTTTTTGTTTTTTTTAATATATTTTACTTCTTCTCAGTCTTGGTGTTTTTTGCATGCTCAATGGCCATGTCTATGGCCACCTTAAAAAGATCTTCTGAAATGGCACCGCGCACCACCAAGTTATTTACAAAGAAGTAAGGCGT
>CAYJHU010000053.1:8752-11182 GCA_964369655.1 uncultured Desulfovibrionaceae bacterium
TGCCCTTTTAAGCGAGCCAAAGTTTGTGCAGCCTGTGCACAATATGGACATGTAAAATCAGAAAATTCAATGATGGTTACTGGTGCATTCTTAGCGCCCCACACCGGTCTATCTTTAATGTTGATTTTTTTCTCAATGGTAAGGTCCTTGCGCCACTCTGCTTCCATGCTACGCTTGCGCTTTATGACTGAGCCAGCTTGCGCTATATCAAGAATTGCTTCACTATTGGCACGAAGAACATTCATTACAATGTCAGGACGCTCTTTTAATGCACGCTGTAATTGTTCTATAAATTCTGCATCGCTAGCCGCCTTACCTACACTTGGCGTAAGACTCACAGCAGCAAGCATGGCAGCGCCGGATAATATTGATAGATATTTATTTTTCATAATTTCTCCTTGAAGGTTTTGTATTGATTTTTCTAAATATAATCACTTCTTTTCGTCCTGTAAAGCAATGTTTTTGGTCTCTGTTTTTTGGATACTTTTTTATTTCCTGCTTTTAATATAAGAGGTACATATTGACCTTAGTTAATTTTTTTTATAAAAATAAAAACACAGATTGACTCTGTTTCATGTGAAACATTATACTAAGCCTCTCTAAAAGGAGAAAGCCGTGGCCAGAATAATATCTATTGCCAATCAAAAAGGCGGGGTTGGTAAAACCACCACTGCCATCAATCTTGCTGCATCACTGGCTGTTATGGAAAAAAAAGTTCTGCTTATTGACTGCGATCCACAAGCCAACACAACAAGTGGCGTCGGTATCTTGCCAGCCGATATAAAAGGCACTGTGTATACAGCTATTTATAATCCTCAAAACGCTATTGATTATGTGATACCTACTGTCACAGAATATTTGCACATCTTACCTGCAACTACAGATCTTGTGGCTATTGAGCTTGAGCTCGTGGACAAAGTTGGGCGTGAATACTATTTGCGAGACTGCATAGAAAACCTTACAAATTATTTTGATTATATAGTTATTGATTGCCCGCCATCACTTGGAATCATTACACTAAATGCCCTATGCGCCGCAAAGGAAGTGCTCATCCCACTTCAGTGCGAATTTTTTGCCCTTGAGGGAATTGTTAAATTATTGCAAACCTTTGAACAAGTAAAAAAACGCCTTAATCCTGATTTATCCTTACTTGGCGTTGTTCTTACTATGTATGACATTCGTAATAATCTTGCTCGTGAAGTAAAAAATGAGGTTCGTCGTTGCTTCCCCGATCATCTTTTTGAAACTGTTGTACCGCGAAATGTTAAACTTTCAGAAGCGCCAAGTCATGGTAAATCAATTATCCATTATGCAATTAAATCCACAGGTGCCACAGCATATTTGAGCCTTGCTAAAGAAGTAATTTTACGCCGCCCAAAAGCCTATAGTAAGGGCGGCGATGAAGAAAAAGAATAGGAATTTTAGTTTTTAGCTGTACAAGGCGTACACTCAAAAACAAACTTTCTATGAAAATGTTTTTTACGAATGGTTGCACCGCATCGGCATTGAAAAACCAGTAAACCACCAATATTTGCATTGGTTAAATGAAAGGGATGTGCCTCGTCGTTTTCCCAATCATCGGTTTTCACGCCGCATGCTTCACACTCAACTGTGGGCTCATAAGGATAGGTAAAATCCCAACAATCCTTTAAGTCCTGCAGGTCAGAAAGAGGCTGGTCTTTAAGAAAAGGGTCTGAGCGCTCAATGCTACTGTTTGCTACTTCAGTAACGTATTTCTCAACCTTTGACCAAAGTTCAGCGCTAAGTTGAACGCCTTCAATGTGACCATCTTTTGTAACCAAATAGAGAATAGATTTTTTATTTTCAGCCATTTTTTAACCTTTATGTTCGTTAAAGTGAGTAAAATATGAGTAATACACCTAAAATGGGGCGTGGCCTCGATGCGCTTTGGAGCGTAAGTGATTCTGCAAATCAAAGCGTCAAAACAGATGCTAAAAAAAGCCTTGATATACAATTACTGGTTGCAAATCCAAACCAACCTCGCAGGACATTCAGCGATGAAGGCTTAAATGAACTTGCAACTTCAATACGAGAACAAGGAATCATTCAGCCCATTTTAGTACGGGATGTACAAGATGGCAAGAAGTTTGAAATCATTGCCGGTGAACGTCGCTACCGTGCCGCGCAAATTGTTGGCCTAAAAGAAGTGCCCGTATATATAGTTGAAATGACAGACGAAGAAGTCATGGCAGCTGCACTTATTGAAAACATTCAGCGAGAAGACCTAAACCCCATTGAAGAAGCACTTGCCATTCAAAGACTGAGGGACGAATGCAACATTACTCAAGATTTGCTTGCAAAAAAACTTGGCAAAAGCCGCTCAGCCCTAGCCAACACCTTACGTCTTTTACAGTTACCAGCTCATATGCAAACTTCGCTTATTGAGCATTCACTGCAAGCTGGACATGC
>CAYJHU010000054.1:0-10723 GCA_964369655.1 uncultured Desulfovibrionaceae bacterium
TTTCTAAAGTTTTACTGGCAAAGTTATATTTGAAAATAATTGTGCAGAGGTCTCATATTATTAGACTTAAGGCTCTTTCAAAATTGACTACCAAAAGCTTATTTTTGCTCGTGCACACAGGTCTTTAAAATACCCCAAATACGTCGATCCGACAAATGATGACGCCGAGCAAGCTTTTGCACAGCATCCCCACTGCTTGTACCTTTTTGGGTAACTCTGCTAAAATACTTTACAATGCTTGCATTTCGCACCTCACAAAGATACCTACTACACTTAGGAATGTATACATCTGTGCCAGCAAAATATTTTACAAATTCAGACATTTGCTCATCTGTGAGTATTTTACTTAGTTCTTGCAGTTCGCGTGCGTCCTTTTTCCCGCGCAAAGGCCAACGAGTTGGAATGCGCAAAGTATGCCCACCAAATTTACCCAACATGGAAACAAGGCTTGAAGTATCTTTCAATATGGCATGAAAAAGCCTTGCTACTTCTGGGATGGCATGTTCCTCATGCAGGGGGGATGCCTCACTTATTTTAGAAGAATCGCATTGCGAATCCGAAACGTGGAGTTTCGCCGAACTCGAATGTCTTTTTTGTTTAATATTATTACTTCTTGCGTGAGTTTTTTTAAGAGAAGCAAAACTGCTATTATGCATAATGCCCCCTCATGCCCCTAAGAAATATATAAAGCGCATTGCGAACACACAACAAAGTCAAGCAGATATTTTTTGCCGGCGTGCCTGCGCAGGGGCACGTCAGCCTCTGGTCTACAAGTACTCTTTTAAAGGGGGAGTAATTTTTGTTTTGATAACAAATTTTAGCCCACGTCAAATGCCACAAGTCATCATAAATCTTAATCATATTTACCTCTTGCAACTAAACCTTTAAAGCTATCTAACCATAAATATAGATTAACCAATAATTAAAAAAGAGCAAGCGTTTTTTTGAATGAAGGTTAAATTTTATCCTAACAACAAATGAACATTTCGCCAGTAAAAACTTTCTTTGTTGAAAAGCGCATTTAAACGCAATGCTTATTTAAAAACTATAAAACTAATGCCTTAAAAAGTAATTTTTTTTCTGCTGTATTTTTGATACGTTCAGGAAAAACATCAGAACATTTTATTTCCTATCTTTTTACACACTTACTCAAATACACATTATAACAACATCTTACATAAAGCATATACACTAAGCTTATTATGTAAGTAATATTTCCTCGCGTTGCGAACTTGCGCTTTCTCTCTCAGCCTTGGCCATTACCAATACGCCGTCTTCATATCGCTTTTTCTGTGCTATGTAACATGCGTTTGGAATGTCAGCTATATGTGTAAAACCAGCACCTTGAGCAAGGCGCCATGCATGCCTATTGCTTTTTGCACAAAGACCAAGCAAGACATCGCAAGGAGCATGCGCAAAAATCCATTGCAAAGCTCCAAGACTCATGGGTACAGCTTCTGGAAAATGTGCACGAAATACTGTAAAGTCAAAGGACCAAAGCCGCCCACGGATGGGACTGATAATGGCCATGCCGCGGATGTTGCGTACTGCTTTACTCCCCTCTACATGGCTAAAATTTTCTCGCGGCGGCGTATCATCCTTATGCATACAACACAAAAGCCAACCTTTGTCTTTGTGGGTAAGCTCCAGCCAGTGCGCAAGGCTTGGACAATGATAACTATGCATAACCCTAGACAAAAGCCCTTCTTCTTGCATACGCGAAAAAAGCGCTGTCCGTAACGAGAGGCTAAGCCCCTTATCATTATGCTTGCTCTGATTAAATTTACCGCATTGCGTTTTTAACGTAGTATCGCATTGCGCTTCATTATAAGTACTGTCTTTCATGTCCTGAACCACAAAGTATTGATATTCTGACTGCATATTATCTCCAAATATCATATGAAAGTTGCGCTTTTTTACCGGGACTTGTATCCACTGGGCGAAAGCCAAGCACCGCATAACGCAAAGCATCTGCCGCATGACTTGTCCAATTATGCATAGGTGCTGAACTAAAGATTTCTTGACGAGGACGCCATTCACGCCGATATTGCATGAGCGCGCGCAATCCATGGGCGGTACCTTCCTTATGAAACCACATACGTGGCAAGGCAACCCGTACTGCATTTATGCCATCTGCCAAGGAAAAAGAAGGGCATACACTAAAATCTATTCCCAGCTGGCGCGCCATTTCAAGACGACTAAGGCCGGTGCCAAGCTCGCGCACTTTAATGTCATGTGGAGCAATATGTCGCCCATATGTATAAGGTTTTTCCTTTAGCAATTGAATATAATGCTGCAAACCTTGCCCGCTGTCCTCATGATATTCCAACATGCGCCACTGCCCACCCCCAAGCACTTGGAAAAACCAAATGCCTGTGGCATCATCCATGCCCAAATCCCAAGCAGTATGCACTGGCAATTCCGGCGCATAGGGCACGGTGCATATTTGCCCCAGTGTATCTATTTTTTCTATATATTCCGCATAATATGAACCACGCACCGCCGCAGAAAAAGAGCACTCAAACTCCTGTTGATAATCTTCTTTCGCCATGGATAAGCGCGCACATTGCAATTCCGCCTTATCTATATACTGTGTTTGCGAGGCCTTATAACAAAAGCGTGACCATAGTCCTTTATTTGTTTCCTTGCCGGCCTCTTCCCATACGTCGTGCAAAAGATTATCAACACCATTGGGCGTGCCACAAAATAAGGCGCGCCCCCTCCTATCAGAAAGCATGGGGCGTACAATGCGAGTCCACACTTCTCGTGAAATATCCGCAGGTTCATCGAAAACAACATCATCCAAATACATGCCGCGTAAGGCATTGGCATTATCCGTCCCAAAAAGCCGAATGCTTGCCCCTGAAGGCAAAATGCAGCGCAATTCACTTTCTAAAAACCGCACTTGCGGAATGCTCCCTGCAAAATATTTTAGATAATCCCAAACCACATTTTTAGCCTGCGTGCTATAGGGAGCCATGTAGGCCGCACGCCAATCACTTTTTCCTTGGCGTAAAGCTTCGCGCAAAAGATCATTAATGGCGGCCACAGTTTTTCCAAAACGTCGATGGCACAGCAGTACACAAAAACGCGTGCGCTGTTCGTGAAATTGCCACTGCAAGGGACGCGGACTATAGGGCAAAATCAAGCTTTGCATCATACATCCCCATTGCCAGAGGACTTTTCATCGCTACCCTGTTCCGAATTGCCTGCTTTATCATCTTTTTGCTCACCCCAGCTTAAGATAATTTGCAATGGAGCATCCTTTGAGGCACTTGTTTCTGCCTTGGCGCTAGCTTTTTGCTCGCCCAAAACATGCTCAAGCATGGCATGTAGCTCTTTCATTTCTTTCACAAGATCAATACCCTTGGCACCCATTTCCGCCTGGCCAAGCCCTTCGGTAAGTAGCCCTAAGCGTTCCTTCAAGGCTTTTTGTAGTGACGCTTTAGTAAAACGCTGATTCTTTTGCATATCCCCCTCCTACATTCCACGCTCAAGCATGGCCAAATGCTCAAGTAAGGCTTGGCAACGATTTTTCCACATGGCAAGATGTTCGCTAGCGTCTTTTACTCCTTCTATTTCAGGTAACTTTTTAATATATTGAACATAATATTGAAGTCTTTGCCGCACGCACATTCGCGCCGTATAAAAGTCAAGATTGCTTTCCTTAAGGGCTTTAGCAAGCTTAATGGTGTCTTTTCCATTGACTCCATTAACAGTAAGCGCCTTAAATTCATCAAGGTGCGCTTCACCCACCACATTACAACACTCTTGTAAAATCTGCATACTGGCGCTCACCCCAATATGCACAGAGCTATCATACAAAAATACGGCAAGAGGCAGCGGTAATCTCTCACAAGCAAGGGGCTTCCAATACTCTGTGTGCATGATTTCCATAATTTCTGCTTCATTAATATCTTGCTTTAAGCAATCTTCTGCCGCAATTTTTCTAAGCCAATCATATGCAAGCCCAAGGTAGGCATCGCTTACATCTTTACATGGTAACGTATCATCCTCTTTGCTCTGTAAAGCTTCCTCCCAGTGCTGTGTAAACTCCTGCGCCCATTTAAATGCAACACTATAACGCTCTTTCATATTTCCTCCTATGTTTCGAAGAGCAGTGTGCATGGATTTTTGCTATGCGTAAGACTGAAACCTTTCAGACAAAAAAATTTATAAAATTATGAAAAAACAGACATTTTATTTTACATCTTTGCACATTTCAAGCCAAAACAAGCTCATAAGAGCTTAACATGTAAATATTTTTTCTTTTTATCACTCAATTGTCACTTGTGTTTTTTTATAAAATACAACATACTTTCGTTGATGAAATTTCTTCATCAACAATTTAAACTGGAGTATGAAAATGAAAAAGATTTTTTGTTTTTTAGTGTTAGGTGCATTCCTTGCTTTTGGTGCTGTGGCTCCTGCCCATGCAAATAAAGTGGATATGAAAGATTTCACCTGCGAGCAGCTTAACGAGAAAGACGAAGATTCCGTATTTATGATTTTAGCATGGATTGCCGGTGGCTTAGCTGCTTCCATGGACACCACTGTTTTTGATGCTGACTTTATTGTTGCGTATGCAAATGCAGTTGAAGCTGGCTGCGGAAAAGACATGAAAGCTAAGGTTCTTGATATTTCCATTCAATTTGCTCAATCGCAAATGAAAAAATAGTATAAAACACAACCCTCTTGCTTTGTACAAGAGGGTTTTTTATTTGTGAAAAATCCCGCCACCAAAAATTTAACCACCAATCTTCTAAGGTGGTTTAGCCAAAATGCCCGAAGCCTTCCTTGGCGCACGCACAAAAGCCCCTATGCCACTTGGATTAGCGAAGTTATGCTTCAGCAAACACAAATGGATAGGGTTGTACCATATTTTCTGCGCTTTATGCAGCGCTTTCCCAGTATTGAAATTCTTGCCGCCGCCAAAGAGGATGAGGTTTTGCTTGCTTTTGAAGGTCTTGGCTACTATTCCCGCGCACGCAATGTGCACAAAGCCGCAAAAATCATCATGCAAAGGCATGGAGGTATTTTCCCTTCGGAAATTTCGGACATTGCCGCCTTGCCCGGCATTGGCCCCTATACTACCGCCGCCATTGCCAGCATTGCTTTTGGCTATGCTTTACCAAGCATTGATGCCAACGTCGAAAGAGTCATGGCCCGGCTCTACGATATTGACACCCCTGTAAAACAAGAGCCAGCAGGCTCTCGCATTCGTGCCCTTGCCTATACTTTGGCAAAATCTCCTGAGGTTTATCCGGATAAAGTTGGCATGTTTAACGAGGCCATGATGGAACTTGGCGCGCTCATTTGTCGCAAAAAGCCTCTTTGTGAGAGCTGCCCCTTACGAGAGCTTTGCCAAAGCCATCACCTTGGCATTACGCATGAGCGACCCGTCCCCGGTAAACGCGCGCCCATACAGCCAATTTTGGCTGTGACGGGAGTGCTTTACCATCAAGGAAAAATATTTGTGCAAAAACGCCTGCCCGAAGGAGTTTGGGGAGCTTTGTGGGAATTTCCCGGTGGGCGTATTGAAGAGGGCGAAAGCCCAGAAGAAGCCATTGTGCGTGAATTTAAGGAAGAAACAAATTTCAACGTATGCATCACAGAGAAATACACTGTCATTAAGCATGGTTATACAACCTATCGTATAACCCTACACTGCTTTGCCTTAAGCTTAAAAGAAGATACTTACACTTTACCTGAACCGACTCTCACCGCCGCCACAGAATATGCATGGGCAAGGCTTGAAGATATAAAGACACTAGCCATGCCAGCAGCACATCGCAAACTTGCTGATATTTTGGAAGAAAAACTGAACATGTTATAAAATGTTACTTTTGTCGGCCTTTTACAGGCTGTTCAAAAAGGGTGAAATACAAGGAAAAATAAAAAAGCAAGGCGCGCCGTGTATACAGACATACATAAGCGGTTTGCATTTTTAATTTTGACGCAGTAGTTTGCCCTTTTTCAACAGCCTTTATACAGACAACAATTTCTTTAGGTAAACCACATCAGCGCCCTTAGGCATCTGCATTAAGGAAGATTGTAAATCCTGCATACTTGTGGAACTTGTGCGCAATTTTGCACTAAGTAGCATATAGGCAAAAACGTGATAAGATAATTTATTGATATTTTTGATACTATAGCCGCTTTCTAAGTTTTCCACATAGCGCTCAAGCCTATGCCTATGCATTTGTAATTGCGCAGCATCAGACTCGCTTGCTTCTTCTTGCAAAAAATTCGTTAACGCTCTGCCCTGCGTGCGCAAATATTCCGCCTGCGTGCGCGAGCTATCTTGAGTTTCAAGGTTATTATCATAACTTAAATATAAGCCTAGCTCCTTGGGAATATGGCGCAAAGGGTAGTGCTCAGCCATACGAAGCCACATATCATAATCACCTGTGACCACATAGCTTTCATCAAAGTAGCCCACTTTATCATGCACCGCACGTCGCCACATGGGTTGCGGCCCCACCTCGCAGCGACGCAAAAGATTTAAGCGATCATAAGAAAGCCAGCGCATGTATCCCGTTATGGGTGCGCTGGCAAAAAGAGCATTTTTATTTTGGGTAATTCGACAGTTCGCATAAACCAGCGCCACTTCAGGATGAGCATCAAGCTCCGCCGCAAGGCAAGCAAAAGCATCCGGCGCATGTCTATCGTCGGCATTGGCATTGGTGATATATTCACCCTTTGCCATGCGTAAGGCTCTGTTCCAAGAGGCATACAGCCCCTCACGTTCAGAGGTTCGAAAATATGTTATATTTTCATATTTTTGCGTAAAATCTTGCGCAATGGCCTTCTCATTTTGTGGTGAGTCGGCATCAATAACAATAACTTCACAGCGCTCAAAAATAGTCTGCGCCACTAAATCTTCTAGGCACGCACGCAAAAATTCTTCCGCATTATAGACAGACACTATAGCAGTAACTCTAGGCTGTATATGTTGAGCTTGCGTCATCTGCGCGGCCTATCCTTAAAAAATCAACATCATTATGATGAAGGGATGGTATCCACAGGCTGGGTTAGTAAAAACTCACCTTTTTCAATCCAAGATTTTAGCTCGTTGGCAATCTCTAATGACAAGCTATAGCTGGTAAGTGGCACAGTTTTAACTCTCTTTTCCAAAAGCTCAATCTCACCGCTCATAAGTTCATCAAAGGGAGCATGCGCCAAAATCTTCGGGATGCAATTGGGATAATCGTGCCCATAATCCTTAATGGGCATAAGAATGTCGCTATTATCAACACCGGTAAACCATGCAATTTCTTCATTTAAGATGGGGATAGGAATGCCCACGCCCACATTCAAGGTGCACCCATAACCTATAAGCGAAAGACCGCGCAAATATTTTGAATTCATCTGCTTTAAGTCGCCTCTCAGCATAAGGGTGCCAGATGCAGTCAGCGGAACGCCTCGCTCAGTACGCTTGGGATTTGGCACATGTTGCGTACCGGCACCAAGCACATAACCAACACCGCCGCCCAAGAAGATACGCGTACCAAGACCAATGGTGTGGAAATATGGATCGTTAAAGAGCGGAGATAAATGCCCAGCGGTGGCATAATTTAGATTTTGTAAGTTGGGTCTAAGCGGCCCCATATATGTATAGATAATGCGGCCTGTAAGATTTACGGCGGCATTATAATTTTGATAACAGTTACGAGGATTTAATAGTTGAGCAAAAGGCAAGTCCGCCAAGGTAATATTTCGGTCGGAAGTACGGCGCGGATAGCAGTCGGTGCCATAAGACTCAGCCTTAATCTGCACAGTTCTACCTGCCACAAGGTCCTCAATAACATGAGCGCCACCATAGGTAAAAGTTCCTGGATAAGGATCATTTAAGGGGTCACCTTCTTTCATTTCGGTAACGCCAAGATAACCATCAGCAGCGGCAATGCCGCCATAGCAAGGTACGCCATTGATGCTAATGCGTGTAGAGCGCATGGCCGGCGGCTCAGGCTGCCCCATGTTAAAAAGCAAGCCTGAAGAACACATGGGAGAAAAAGTACCGGTGGTAACCACGTCCACCTCTTTAGCGGCGCCTTCTTTGCCAAGACGACGTACAATATCACACATTTCCGCGGCATTAACTACTACGGCCTTGCCGGTTTTAATTCGCTCATTAATTTCTGCAATGGTTTTTGTAACTTTATGTGACATAATTTCTCCTTGTGTTCTGTGCCGTTTAGCAAATTAGTCGTATTTTGTAAAGAAAAGGCAGGCGTCATTTTTGATTGCTAAAAATCGTAGAAGTTTCTCTGCTTATATGCTAAGAATATTCATTAGCAAGTAAGTAAAGCGCAAGCTCGCAACAGCTTCGCAAACTATTGAAATAAAACAAGAGAGGTATATAATTATGATTCCCGCGCCATCAAATCTGCCTTATCCTTCCATCTCTGCCAATACAGAAATTGTCCTAAAAAAACGCTATTATCAACATGATCTTGACACCGGCACCATAGAAGATGCGCGCGATTTATTTTGGCGCGTTGCCTCTACCATTGCGCAGGAAGAAGAAAAATACTCCAACTCCCCTTTCAGCGTAGAAGCCCTCGCATTAGAATTCTATACACTCATGACCTCGTGGAAGTTCTTACCAAACTCCCCAACTCTTATGAATGCAGGCACGCACCTTGGACAACTTTCGGCCTGTTTTGTCTTACCAGTAGGCGATACCATTGAGGAAATTTTTGATGCAGTAAAGCATGCCGCCATGATTCATAAATCCGGCGGAGGCACAGGTTTTTCTTTCACGCGCCTTCGCCCTGCTAACAGCCGCGTTGGCTCAACAGGCGGCGTTGCTTCCGGCCCCGTATCTTTTTTGCGTATTTTCAACACCGCCACCGAACAAATTAAGCAAGGCGGAACACGGCGCGGCGCCAATATGGGAATTTTGCGCATTGATCACCCTGACATTTTAGACTTTATCAAAGCCAAAGAAGAAGAAGGTGAATTTAATAATTTCAATCTATCTGTGGGTATTACAGAAGATTTTATGCTCGCCGTTGAAAATAACAAGGATTATGCCCTCATTAATCCCCATGACGGGCAAGTGGCCGGACATCTCAACGCCAAAGAAGTTTTTGACATGCTCGTAAAAAAAGCATGGCAAAGCGGTGATCCCGGCATTGTCTTTTTAGATCGCATCAATAAAGACAATCCTACACCAGACCAAGGGGAAATTGAGTCCACAAATCCTTGCGGCGAGCAGCCTCTCTTACCCTACGAAGCCTGCAACCTTGGCTCCATCAACCTTGCTAAATTTGTCCTTTGTTCCGCAAATACCGCCGAAGAAGCAGAAAAATGCATTAATTGGAAAGAGCTTGCCGAATGCATTCACCTTTCTGTTCGCTTTTTGGATAATGTCATCGATGCTTCACGCTTTCCGCTAGACCGCATTGCGGAAAAAGTAGCGCTGAATCGCAAAATTGGCCTTGGTGTTATGGGCTTTGCGGACATGCTTTTTGAGCTTGGCATTGCCTATAATTCAGAAGAAGGCTTAGAAATTGCCGAAAAAATAATGACCTTTATCGACACAGAAGGACATAAAGCTTCAGCTATTTTAGCAGAAGAAAGAGGCGCCTTCCCAGCTTATGCCACCTCAAAATTTGCCAAAGCCGGCACCCCATACCGCAATGCCACAATCACCACCATTGCGCCTACGGGCACGCTGTCCATCATTGCCGGCTGCTCCTCTGGTGTAGAGCCGCTTTTTGCCCTCTGCTTTACACGCAAAGTGCTCGACGGTGAGAGCCTTGTGGAAGTAAACCCTTATTTTGAAAGGGCACTTACAAATGCCGGACTGCAAAGTCGGGAGCTCATGGAAGCTGTGCTTGAGCGCGGTTCTGCCCAAAATATGGAGTTTTTACCGGAAGACATTCGACGCGTTTTTGTGACCGCCATGGACATTGAGCCCATCTGGCACCTCAGAATGCAGGCCGCCTTTCAGCGTCATACTGACAATGCCGTATCAAAAACCGTGAACCTACCAAGCTCCGCCACTGAGCAGGATATTTTTGATATTTATTGCCTTGCTTTCACTGAAGGCTGTAAGGGCGTCACCGTATATCGTGATGGTTGCAAGGCCGTTCAAGTGCTTTATACCGGTAAAAAAGAAGAAAGCGCCCCAGCCCAAGAAGCAGAAACAAGCCCCAGCGGAAATGTTCGTCGCCGCCCCGATGTAGTGCAAGGTTTCACCCACAAAGTGCAAACCGGCCTTGGTGGCATGTATCTTACGGTAAATGAAGTGGACGGACAGCCCTTTGAAGTATTTGCAACCATCGGTAAATCCGGTCGCTCAATCACTGCCAAAGCCGAAGCCATCGGACGTCTCGTATCACTGGCTTTGCGCTCAGGCGTAAGCGTGCGTGATGTAGTAAGCCAAATCAAGGGCATAGGCGGCGAGCATCCCGTTTTCCGTGGCAAAGGATTACTCCTTTCCATCCCAGATGCCATCGCATGGGTGCTCGAAACTCGCTACTTGCAAGGGTCAAAGCCTGTAGAAACACACAGCGCACCCATCAAACAAGATCAATGCCCGGAATGCGGCAATGAGCTCACTTTCCAAGAAGGATGCCACATTTGCCACGCCTGCTCCTTTACTAAGTGCGGTGGATAAGATAGCAATTATTTATTTGGGAGGCTCTGCCTCCCAAACCCTCCGCCAAAGGGGATAATCCCCTTTGGAAACCCTAGTACATAATTTTTCAAC
>CAYJHU010000055.1:0-10706 GCA_964369655.1 uncultured Desulfovibrionaceae bacterium
CGTTAATGGCCGGACGAATACCTGCGTTGAAAAGGTTTGGCTCAAGATATACCTGTCCGTCAGTAATAGAAATTACGTTGGTAGGAATATAGGCTGATACGTCACCGGCCTGGGTTTCAATGATGGGCAGAGCCGTCAAGGAACCTGCGCCAAGCTCGTCATTTACCTTAGCAGCACGCTCAAGCAAGCGTGAGTGCAGATAGAAAACGTCACCAGGATAAGCTTCGCGTCCTGGAGGACGACGAAGTAAGAGTGACATCTGGCGATACGCCACAGCTTGCTTTGAAAGGTCATCATAAATGATGAGCGCATGCTTGCCACTGTCGCGATAATATTCTGCCATGGTACAACCGGTATAGGCAGCAATAAATTGCAACGGAGCAGGCTCAGAAGCGGTGGCTGAAATAATTGTGGTATATTCCATGGCGCCATACTTGCGTAAAGTGTCAGCAACAAGTGCCACGGTGGACTTCTTTTGACCAATGGCCACATAGAAGCAATGAATGTCTGTATTTTTTTGTGCAAGGATAGCATCCACACAGACCGCAGTTTTGCCGGTTTGGCGGTCACCGATGACAAGCTCACGCTGACCACGGCCCACAGGAGTCATGCCGTCGATGGCCTTAATGCCGGTAGGCATGGGCTCATGTACGGATTTACGTGCAATAATACCGGGAGCTTTTAGCTCCACAGGACGTACTTCCTTAGCGTCTAAGTCACCAAGGCCGTCAATGGGTTCACCAAGCGGATTGAGCACGCGCCCCATAACAGCGTCACCCACAGGCACGGAGAAGATTTTTCCTGTACGTTTTACAGGATCGCCTTCCTTGATTTCTGTATCAGAACCAAGTAGTGCCACACCAACATTCTCTTCCTCAAGGTTCAAAACCATGCCCATAAGGCCGCCCGGAAACTCCAAAAGTTCCATGGCCATGGCATTTTGAACACCGTAGACGCGTGCGATACCGTCACCAACATAAAGCACAGTACCGGTTTCACTCATTTCTACGCGTTGTTCATAATTTTGGATTTGATCCTCAATGATCTTGCTAATTTCTTCAGCTTTGATCTGCATGTGCTATTCACCCCTCTTTATTGTCTTGCGAAGGACGGCGAGTTGTGCACGCAAAGATGCGTCCAAAACACGGTCACCAACATGAAGTACGACCCCTCCAAGAATGGACTCATCCACCTCAAAGTTTAGGTCAATGCTCTTGCCGGCTTTTTCTTCCAGTTGTTTTTTTATGGCATTTTTCTTTTTTGTATCAATAGAAATGGCTGTGACCAGACTTCCGCGTAGGATGCCTTTTTCTTGATCAAGCAATTTCCCAAAAATAATAGAAATGTCTTTAAGGTTAGACAAGCGATTCTTATCGGCCAGCAAAAGACAAAAATTAGTAAGTGTGGTGTCTGCACCCATTTGGGTGAGCACTTTTGAAAGCACACTTTTTTTCTCTTGCGCCGTGACCACGGGACTTTTGAAAACCTTATCAAGCGCAGGACTATTCACCACACAAGCCTCAAGGTCTGTGAGGTTTTGCCCGTATTCTTCAAGGTTTTTTATTCCAGATTTTTTGCCAAGACTAAAGAGCGCATTGGCATATCTGCGAGCTATGACGGTGTTGGTCAATTCAGCACCACCTTTGTTAATGAATTAGTAATGAGTTTGCCATGCTTAGCAGCATCAAGTTTGCTTTCTAAAGCTTTTTCAGTGGCATTTACAATCTCATCGGCTATGGTGGCACGCACATCAGCTAGGATACTGCGCCCTTCACTTTCTGCCGTACGTCTGGCTGCAACAAGAATTTGTTCAGCTTGGCGCTCAGCCTCTGCAAGAATAGCTTCTTTGCTGGCCTCGGCCTGAGCCTTGCTTTCATCCAAAATGGCTTGGCGCTCTTGCTCAAGGTTGCCAATGGATTGCTCTAGCTCAGCAAGTTTTTTCTTGGCTTCTTCACGGCGTGCCTCTAAGTTGTCAAGCTCATTTACGATACCTTCCTGGCGACCCTTAAAAAATGCACGAGCCTTCTTGCCAAGTAGTAGCCAAAGAGCTCCCACAAAGATGATAATGTTCAGTATGCGCCATGCAAAGTTGCCCCAAGGAAGTTCTCCGTCAGCAGCCATAGCAGGACATTCTAAAAGCACTACCCAGGCTAAGGAGAGGAACATTCCCACACATAATTTTTTGCCCAAGGTCTACCTCCTTATGCTTTGCAATAAGAGAAAACACAGTGCTTATGCTCATGTGGTACGTGAGCACAAACTACCATTAACACACTAATTAGTTATCTTGGTGGCTAATTTCTCAGCCAAAGATGAGACATTTTTTTTCAGCTCATTGAGGGTACTTTCTGCCTCAAGTCGCAATTCTTCTTGAGCTTTGGCAAGCTCTTTTTGCGCGGTGGCTGTGGCCTTGCGCATGATGTCTTGTTGAGTGGTTGCAGCTTCATTTCTTGCTGCATCACGCAAAGCAACGCCTTCGTTCCTAGCTTTGGCAAGTTCTGCCTCATAGGCTTTAAGGCGGTCAGTGGCTTCACGCTCAAAGGCTTCGGCATCGCCGCTAAGCCCATTCATCTTATCACGGCGCTCTTGCAAAATTGCACGAACAGGTTTGATAAGCATGGCATTAAGCACATAAAGTACAATGAAAAAATTCACCATTTGTATGAGTGTGGTGATGTCTAAATCAAGCATTGGTCACTCCTAATAAAAGCTAAATGTGAATTTAATTACAAACGCAATTAAACCTAACACAACAACACATCCCTGTCAAAGCTTATACAAAAATTTGTAAGGAGGTGTAAAATGCTAAAATAATATGCAAAGTGTATGGAAACGTTCGTTTCCGTGTGGCTTTTATTTCTTTACTGCTTCGTTAGGCCCTTGCATGTTGATTTGCCCTTGGATGCGCCCGCCTTCATCTACCTTTAGGATAGGAGTATTGACGACGCCTTCTATATATCCGCCTTTATTAACAATCGCAAGCTTGCTTGCATAAATATCACCAACAATGCGTCCGGTAAGTTTTAACTCTCCAACGCGAACTTCGCCGGTAATAAGCGCATCTTTACCAACAATCAGTGTCCCTTCGCTGGAAATTTGACCGGTAAATGTTCCTTCAATATGTACAGAACCCTTGAAAGAAAGCTTGCCTTCGTATACAGTTTCTGCGCCTAAAAAAGCATTAATGACTTCGTCTTTACTCACAATAACCACCTTTTAGTTAAATTGTATTTTTTGGGAAACACTGATTTTTTCTGGGGGAGGGAACGCCTAGGCGCACGATATCCGTACGTCTCGTACCTCGCCAACGGCTACAAGCCCTTCGGGTCGGTTTTTGAAAAAAGTTCTCTCCCCCAGACCCCCACCCTCAAAAACTTTTATTTGAATTTTCCTAAAGGAAAATTCTTGAGTTTTTGTGGTAAAAGGTATTAAATCTGTGTTTCCTCATGTTTATATTAATTTAAAATGTCTTTTATTCGTGTGTCATATTTTATAAAACTAATCTCGTTATTTTCAACTTGTTGAAAATAACGCATAAGGGTTTCCAAAGGGGATTATCCCCTTTGGCGGTGGGTTTGGGAGGCAGAGCCTCCCAAGAAAAATCTATTATTGCTTAAACATAAAGCGTCGCATGGAGACGTTGAGCACTATGCCAAGCAAGAGGCAGTTCACGAGCATGGATGATCCCCCATAGCTCATGAAGGGCAGTGGTATGCCAACCACTGGCATAAGCCCTATAACCATCCCAATATTAATAACTATCTGCCAAAAAAAGTAAAAAAACACACCCACGCAGAGCATGGAGCCAAAGCGGTCTTTGGCTTTAATGACGGTTGCGAATATGGCCAATAAAAATAAGCAATATAGAGAGATAATAGCCACGCAGCCAATAAATCCCCATTCTTCTCCAAAAACTGCAATAACAAAGTCGGAATGGCGCTCGGGCACAAAGCGTAATTGGCTTTGGGTTCCCTCAAAAAACCCTTTTCCCCATATTTGTCCGGAACCAATGGCAATTTGTGATTGCATAATATGGTAACCGGCGCCGCGCGGGTCATCGCCAGGACTTAAAAAGGTCAGCACCCTTTGCCTTTGGTAATCCTCCATGCCCACAAACCACATAAATGCTACAATAAATGGGAAGATAAATAGGCAAACTTTAAAGACGCCACCCTTAATGCCATGAAAAAGTATCATACCTCCAAGCAAAAGCAAAACGTTAATACTGGTGCCAAGGTCTGGTTGGGTGATAATTAGGGCGCAAGGTACTAAACCTACTAATAATGCTTCAAAAAATCTTAGCCAGCCAAGTCTATCGGCAGAGCGCGAGAGCACGTGCGCTCCCATAATAAGTACGGCAACCTTTGCAAGCTCGCTGGGTTGTAGGTTCATAAAGCCAAGTGATAACCAGCGCTTAGCTCCATATACTGTGACGCCTGCCAAATGTACTAAAACTAGTAAAACAATAACACAAACAAAAAGTGGCCAAGCAAAGTTTCGTAATTGTCTGTAATCAAAGGCCATGGTGCAGAGCATGACCAAAAATCCAAAGCACCCCCATATCAATTGTCTTTGATAAAAGGAAGAAAAGGCTACGCCTTCTTCAAGTCGCATGCCCGAAGCTGAATATAAATTCCCTACGCCCACAATAAAAAGTGCGGTAAAGCAGGCTATAAGCTCCCAATTTATATATGCTAAGAGGCGGCGATCAAAACCCATACTCAGTCCTAAGCCTCGGCCTGCACGCTACAAGGCGGCGTTAAGTCTTTGCGTATATGGCCAAGCGCGGGAGTTTTTTTTGTTTCTAAAAACCCAAAATCTTGATATTCTTCAACAAAATCTTCTGGTATAATATCGCTTTCTTCTTGCTTTTTTGTTTTTCTAGCAGGCGCGACAATTTGCGGGCCAAAGAGTGCGTCATACATTTTTTTAGCCACCGGTCCGGCCATTTTGGAACCACCGCCGGCATGTTCAAGCATGACAATAACCACATAGCGTTTATCATCTTTAATGCCAAAAGTGGCAATCCATGCATGGTCACGTTGCGCATAGGGAAGCTCTTCGTTACGCAAACGACGACCGCCGCGCATGCGTAATTTAACCACTTGTGCGGTACCGGTTTTGCCACCCATAATGGCATCATTGCGCGCAATAACTCTTGCTGTGCCATGCTCAGCCGTTTTACGCATGCCATTAATGATAAAATCCCGATGTTTAGCAGAGGCAGGGATGTGGCCTGTGACTATGGCTGCCCCTTTGTCCACCACTTGCGGCTCAAGGAGCTGTCCGCCATTGAGTAGGGAAGAAACATATGTTGCCACTTGCAAAGGCGTTACCAAGGTATAGCCTTGCCCGATGGAAACGTTATAGGTTTCACCCTTAAGCCAAGCCGCGCCGCGTCGCTCTTCTTTCCATTTTTTTGATGGGACAAGACCGGATTTTTCGTGGGGCAAGCCTATGCCCGTAAGTTTTCCAAAGCCGCTGGCCTTGGCGTAGCGATCAATATTATCAATGCCCACCCGCAATCCCATATGATAATAGTAAATATCGCAGGAGTTTGTGAGGGCTGAGGTCATGTTTACTGCCCCGTGTCCACCGGAATGCCAGCAGCGGAAAGTTTGGTTACCGAGTCGTGTTGCGCCGGAGCAAGAAACGGTTTCTTTGGGGTTTATACCCATTTCCAAAAAAAGCCCTGTCATAACAAGCTTCCATACCGATGCCGGAGGGTAGACGGATTGTACGGCGCGGTTTTGTAATGGAAATTTGGGATTTTCGCGTAAGATATTCCAATCTTTATGAGAAATACCTTCGGTGAAGAGATTATTGTCATAGGCAGGGGCAGTGACCAGCGCCACAAGCTTACCCGTGTCAGGATCCATGACCACAATGCTTCCTGTGTGTTCCCCCAGCGCTTCCCACGCAGCCTTTTGCAATTTGGTATCAATGGCCAATTGAATAATTTTACCGCCACGTGGCTCTTGCATAAGTTTTTTGCTCAGCGAGCGCCCAAGCACGTCAACTTCTCGTTGATATAAACCTTTAACACCACGTAATTGTTCATCAAGAACGTATTCAAGGCCTTGTTTACCCACAAGGTCGCCCATATGAAGATTTTTATTCTTCTCCATTTCTCTTTCGTTGGCCTCGGCCACATAGCCTAAAATATGCGCATAAATATCACGTTCGGGATAGGTGCGCTTGGCATGGGTGACAATTTCAAGCCCCGGCCAATTGATGAGCTCGGCTTCAATCATGGAGACAAGGTTCACATTAAGGTCAGCAACCAAAAGCATGGGCTCAAAGGATTGAGCCTTGCGTATATCTTTGCGGTATTTGGCGATGAGTTCATCGTGGTTGGTGCCGGTCCATGCACTGACTTGAGCAAGAGTTGCCGGCACATCGGGGCAATCTTCTCTTACTATGCTAATGCCGTAGGCTACAATATTATTGGCCAGCACACTGCCGCTGTTATCCGTGATAAGGCCGCGCGGAGCAAGGATGCGTTCTTCGCGCATGCGGTTTAATTGGGCTTGTTCGGCGTAGGCTTCACCTTTATTGACTTGCAAATACCAAAAGCGCACCACAAAAACAAGAAACAGCAAGCCTACGAGAAATTGCAGTAAGAATACACCAAGCCTTGGTGGTTGGTATTCGTCTGTTTCTACGGGAATTTTAAGCCAGTTTTGCAGCCTGCTGACTTTTTTCTTCCCAAAGCTATATGGAATTGACATGCGTTCTTGTCCATTTACGGGTTATATATGCAAACCACCAAGCAAGCGGTACATACAGCGCTTGATTGATACTTTCTCTGATAAGCATATCCATATCAACAGGCAAATCTTGTAAGGGAGCCAGCAAGTATACGAGAACAAAGTGCGCGCCACCAAGACATGCGGACATAAGTAAAACAAAGAGTACGTTTTGTACTTCAAAAAGCCAGCGTCCGATAATGAAGAGTAAGACCACCATGACATACCATAAGAGCATGCCGCCAAAATCGCGCGAGCCGACACCTTCTTGAATTAGAATAAGCATGGGCACAAGCCAAAGCAAGTCTTTGTAACGTCTTTCTTGTAGGACAAGAATAAGTCCAATGACCAAAGCGTCCAGTGATGGAATAAGAGTTTGAAATATAATAGAAATGCAGAGAAATAAAAACCACCAAATGCACGCGCGAATATTCATACTACTCCCTCTCTTCAGGCATAGAAAGACCACCGTGCACGGGCTTTTTGCTCTTAAGTGTAGGCAAGAGGGGAGTTTCGGGCGCGCTTTGTGCTGGGGGAGGAGTTGAATTTTGCTTAGCGTTTCGCTCCTGATACGCTTTTATAAGCTCCATTTGCTCTTCGGTAAGCGGACCAATAAAGTCTGCGGCAGGCACTTCGGGCAAGGGCTCAAGCCCGGTAGGTTCGAGTAAAAGCACCTCTTCAAGGTGGGCAGCGTCTACCAAGGGCGTGGCTTGTACCGTTTTAAAGGGCGAATAGCCATACATGGACACCTTGGTAATGCGTGCTACGGAAAGGCCTTTGGGGTAGACGCCGTCAAGGCCGGAAGTTACGAGCACTTCGCCTTCTTCGATGGGGGCATCATGCTCAACAAAGCGCATTTCCAGTGGCTTGCGTCCGCCTCGTCCCGTAAGAATACCGGCGGTGCGGGTTTTTTGGCTAAGCACAGCAATGCGACTGCCGGGGTCGGTGAGCAAAAGCGCTGTGGAGGTGTGGGCAGATGCGCGTAATACACGCCCCACAAGCCCAAGATTCGTCATAATGGGAATGCCGGGAATACCGCCTGTGACGTAACCACGGCTCAAGATAACTGTTTCCAGCACAGAGTTAGGCCCCATACGACCGGCAAGAATGCGCGCACCAATGGGATGCCAGCTTCTGTCTATCGGTAAAGACAAAAGTGCACGCAAGCGGCGCACCTCGGCTCTGTCCTCGTCGGCGGCAATAAGCTGTGAGCGGATGGAAATAAGATCGGCCTTGAGGCGTTCGTTTTCTTCGCGCACGCCAACAAGGTCTACATAATTATCCCAAATATCAGAATATGTTGAATGAATGGCAATGGTAGGCTTTAAAATGCTGCCAACTAGCTCAAGGCCAATAAATGTGGCCACTTTATCAAGAATACCCGTGCGTTGATTCCATGTATGCATTCCCAAAAAAAGAAAAAGCATAATGATTGAGATTACAATGTAGCGTCTTGGGGTCACGGGCTAGACCTTCTTTTTGTAGGCAAAAAGACTTGGGAAAAGTCAGAGCCATCATTATATATAGTAAATGGGAACCTATGGCACAATTTCGGGTGAAAGCATGCCATAGGTTCCCATTTTTAATTTACATTAATCGATGCAAACTTCTTTGAGTATATGCAGATTGTCCAGCGCTCTGCCTGTGCCCATAACAACGGTAGACAGCGGATCGTCCACAACAGTGATAGGCAGTGAGGTCTCGTCGCGTAAAAGTTGATCAAGGCCACGCAAAAGTGCACCGCCACCGGTAAGCACAATGCCTCGGTCCACAATGTCTGCGGCAAGTTCTGGTGGAGTTTGCTCAAGGGCAATACGCACGGCTTGTACAATACCTTCCACTTGCTCAGAAATGGCTTTGCGCACTTCTTCAGAGGTGATGATAATATTTTGCGGGATACCTGTGACAAGGTCACGTCCCTTAACTTCGATTTGTTCTTCCGGATCCATGGGGTAGGCAGAAGCAACTTTCATTTTGATTTCTTCCGCAGAAGATTCACCAATGAGCATGCTGTACTTACGACGCACATGGGTCATAATGGATTCGTCCATCTTGTCACCGCCCACACGCACAGAGCGGGAATAAACAATACCGGAAAGGGAAATGATGGCAACTTCTGTGGTGCCGCCACCAATATCTACCACCATGTTGGAGGTAGGCTCTTGGATGGGTAAATTTGCGCCAATGGCTGCGGCCATGGGTTCTTCGATGAGGTAAACTTCGCGAGCACCGGCCGACTGAGCAGATTCTTTAACGGCGCGTTTTTCTACCTGTGTAATGCCTGTGGGCACACAAATCATAATGCGCGGACGAACTAAATGGCGAGAATTATGTACTTTGCTGATAAAATGGCGGAGCATGGCCTCGGTGATTTCAAAATCTGCAATAACACCATCCTTCATGGGACGGATAGCTGTAATGTAACCTGGGGTTTTGCCGAGCATTTCTTTTGCTTTTTGTCCCACGGCCAGTACTTCAACTTTGCCGCGATTGTCTTTTTTGATGGCGACCACAGATGGTTCGCGCAGGACAATGCCTTGGCCTTTAACGTAAACACAAGTATTGGCAGTGCCAAGGTCAATGGCTAGGTCGTTGGAAAAAGCCCCTAAAATGTAATCTAAAAATTTTGCCATGAATTAACTCACCTTAAAATATATTGCATCGCGTGCTCATTTGTGCACCTTGTAAATAAGTTGGTACTATTTTATAAATTACGCATAAAGTCAATATGTATCTTGATAGTTCAAATATTTTTCCTTAAACTAATGTCCAGAATATGACAAGAAAATTTAAAAAAAAGAGTAAAAAACATGATGCTTTGGCATTCTCTTGGCGCGTACTTTCGCAATAAACTTGGTAAACGGGTGCAAAAAATTCCACTGGATGCAGGGGCCTCTTGTCCCAATCGAGAGGGAGAATTGCAGGGCTGCATTTTTTGTAATGCGCAAGGCTCTGGTTCCGGTTTATGGCAAAATGGCCTTTCCCTGCAGGCGCAATGGGATACGTGGAAAGAAAAATATGAAAAAACCGATGCCAATAGGGATTTTATGGCGTATTTTCAGTCTTTTTCTAATACTTATGGGCCTGCAGAGCGTTTGCAAAATCTTGTGCAAACGGTTCAGAGCTTGCCACAAAATGTGGGCGTGAGCGTAGGCACGCGTCCTGATTGCATTGATGAGCAAAAACTTGATATTTTAGCAAGTTGCGAACTTCCGGAGG
Organism: uncultured Desulfovibrionaceae bacterium; assembly: GCA_964369655.1. GTDB lineage: Bacteria > Desulfobacterota > Desulfovibrionia > Desulfovibrionales > Desulfovibrionaceae > CAYJAD01. The sequence goes on from CAYJHU010000055.1 coordinate 9,969, forward strand.
TGTGGATTGAATATGGCTTGCAATCGTGCCATCAGCGCAGTTTAGAACTTATTCACAGGCGCCATAGCGTGGCAGATTCGGAAAGGGCTGTGCGCATGGCAGCAGAGCGTGGCATTAAGGTTTGTGGGCATCTTATGGCGGGCTTGCCCGGAGAAAATACCGCAGATTTTTTACAAACGGTGCACTGGGCGCTGAGCTTACCCTTGGCGGGGCTGAAGATTCATAGCTTGTATGTGTGCCGAGACAGTCCCCTTGAAACATGGTTTGCTGAGGGGCGTTATGTGCCGCTGGAGGTGGAGGATTATGTGGACATGCTTGCGCGCGCCTTGCCGCTCATTCCATCAAGCGTGGTCATGCATCGTTTGACTGGTGATCCCGGCCCAGGAGAATTGCTTGCGCCGCAGTGGGCCATGGAAAAGAGAAAGGTGTTTACGGCGCTCATTTATCGTTTGCAGGGGCAAAGAGCCTGGCAGGGCAGTGCGGCGGATGTGCCGGACATGCGCCCTGAGTGGTACGGCGGCTGACAAAGTTTACTGGGGAAAAACCTTTTTTGAAAAAAAGGTTCTTTCCCCAGACCCCTTTTCCAAAAAACTCTAATTGCAACTACTTCTTGTCGTTGTAATAAAGATTTTTGCGCAGTTGAAACTTGCGAAAATGGCTCTTTTCCCTGTATTTTAAAGTTGTAAAATATATTTTTTGAAGTTTTCATCAAAAAAGCAAGTAGATTTTTAAGTTATA
>CAYJHU010000056.1:0-10697 GCA_964369655.1 uncultured Desulfovibrionaceae bacterium
GAACTTGCACCGTCTAATTTTCAATTTATTGAAAATTAGATGCATAAGGGTTTCCAAAGGGGATTATTCCCTTTGGCGGAGAGCTTGAGAGGCAGGGTCTCTCAAGTCAAAAAGCCTTTTCTTACTCATAAAACCTATGAATTTGTTAATGACAAGCTAAGGCAGACCCTGTATGATGTTTCCAACATATGTATCACTGCAATAATGCTTAATTTCGCACTGTCTTTTTAATATATTTAAGGCGCCTATGAGAAGAAAAAAAAATATTTTACCAAAACTCATCATTTTAATTTTCTTAGCTATTTTAGGATATGGTGGGTATCTTTTTTTTGAAGATTACCAAGGCCCAAGTATTGAGCTTAGCCCCAATACCGGCTTTATTTCTCCTCAATCCGAACTGATGCTTGTGCTTGAAGATCCTTCTAAAATACGCTCGGTAGAAGTGCTTTTGCGCTACAAAAGCCAAACAATTCCTATATTTTCTAAGCACTTTGAGCCATATCTTCAAAAGCAAGATGTCAAATTTAGCTTTAAGAATATTCCTATACCGCAAGGAAATTTTGAGCTCGAACTTAAAGCAAAGGATGCCTCCCTTGGTTCCTTTGGCCTTGGTAACAGCACCGTTATTTCTATCCCGGTTGTCATGGATGCTGAGCCACCTTTTGTAAATATAACAAGCCCTAAGGCAACGGTTTTTCGCGGAGGGACGGGTGTTATTCGTTACACCTCCAATGAGGATATCTACAAAAATGGCGTGCATGTAGGCGAGCATTTTTTTCAGGGCTATCCAATAGATGCTAAAACTTCAGTATGTTATTTTGCCTTTCCGCATAATATGAAAGTGGAAGATTTTCAGCCCATACTTGAAGTGCAAGACCGCGCAGGAAACATCACGAATACACAGGTAGAGGTGCGCGCTGCGGATAGAAAGTTTAAGGATGACACCATAACAATCACCGACAAGTTCTTAAATCGTGTAAGCCAAAAGCTGTATGACCTTGCGCCCAATGCGGCCAATCCTCTGGAGCGCTTTCTTTTTATTAACAGCAAAATTCGCCGCTCCAACACCGATTTTTTACGTGAACTTGGTAAAAAAAGTGGCAATACCGTTTACTGGGAAGGGGCTTTTATACGCTTACCGCGCTCTGCGTCCAGAGCCGGCTACGGTGAATATCGCTCCTACACTTACAAAGGCAAAGTCATCGACAATCAATGGCATCTTGGCTACGACCTTGCATCCATTAAGGAAGACAAAGTTCCTGCATCTAATAATGGCAAAGTGATACATACCGGAAATCTTGGTATTTATGGCAATATTGTAGTCATTGACCATGGTTTTGGCATCATGTCTCTCTATTCACACCTTACCGATATATATGTAAAAATGGACAATATGGTCAAAAAGGGTGAAATTGTGGGCACCACCGGCGTTTCAGGCATGGTTTTTGGCGACCATTTGCATTTTGGCATCCTCGTGGGCGGCATTGAGGTTACGCCCTTAGAGTGGCTTGATAAAAATTGGGTAAAAAACAACATCACCAAAAGGATTAGTAAATAAATGCCCGCCAATGCAGCACAAACCTGTGAGGCCTATGTGGGACTTGGCTCAAATATGGGCAATAGCGAAGAAATCCTAGCAAATGCCCTTACCATTATCAATAATGAAGATGGCTTAGAGCTTACCGCACAATCAAGCATCTATCGCACAGAGCCACAAGGCTATGCCGATCAAGAATGGTTTTGTAATCAAGTGGCGCGTGTTAGCTGTTCGCAAAAATGGACAGCCTCGGCATTTATGCAATTTTTGCTTAAGGTAGAAAAAAACTTGGGGCGAGTGCGCTCTGAGAGTTTAAGCGAACGCAATGGGCCGCGATTAATAGACCTTGATCTCTTACTTTTTGGGCAAGAAAAAACTGCAGATGCTGATTGTACTTTGCCACATGCGCGCATGTTTGAAAGGGCTTTTGTGCTCATTCCCTTACGTGAAGTCATCACTACGCAGGCACTAGCCTTTATGGGAACAAACCATGCAAACAGTGACGCATATATTGCCAAATGTTTAGAAAAACTTACCTATAAGATTGAAGGTCAAAAAATATTTCAAAGCTAAGGAGTGAATATGATTAAATGGATACTCATTGTGGGCGCATGCTATTTGCTATATCGACTTTTTGCCAATGATATCAAAAGAAAACTAGCAAAACAGCAAGAAGAACATACTGAAGAGCAACAAAGCGCCTCCGAAGAATTGGTAAAAGATCCGGAATGCGGCACATATATTGATAAAGAAAGCACTATTACCGTGAAAAATGGCGAAGTGATTCATCGTTTTTGCAGCTATGAATGTCGTGATGCCTTTTTGGAAAAAATCCATAATGGTGGTCGCGTGCTCGAAGATAACGAACAAGAAAAATAAGATATGAGCTAACATGCCCTCAGCAAGCCCCTCACCTGACGCACTTTTTTGGGCACAGCACCTAGAAGAATGGCTAGACACGCTTCTGGCTGAGCGTGGTCTTTCTGCGCACACGGTGGCAAGCTATGGGCATGATCTTAAAAATTTTCTTATGTTTTTGGAAGAAAGCGGACAAGAACAAGTACGCGAATTTCAAGAACAAGAACTTTTTTACTACCTTGCCTGGCTTCGCGGACGCGGACAAGCAGGGCGAACCTTGGCGCGTCACCTTTCAAGTCTTCGAGGATTTTTTGCCCATTTGGTGGACAGTGGCATCCTCAAAAAAAACTCCGCAAAGCTGCTTGAAAGCCCAAAACTGCCATCCCTTTTGCCGGAATTTTTAAGTCAAGAAGACGTGCAAAAACTTTTGCAAAAGCCTGCACTCAATGAAAGATCTGGCCAGAGAGATCGTTGTATTTTAGAGCTGCTCTATGCCTCCGGCTTACGGGTATCGGAACTTTGTCAATTACAACTCAAGGATATTGACAGCCAGCGCCGCATTTTACGTATTTTTGGAAAAGGCGCCAAAGAGCGTTTTGTGCCCATGCATGAAAAGGCCATGCAAATTTTAGATGGCTATATTTCCGAGTGGCGAAAGCTCTTTAACCCTAAGGAGGATTTTGTTTTTATTAATCGCTCAGGGCGTGGCCTTACTCGCCAATATATTTGGAAATTAGTTAAAAAATACGCCGAGCTCGCACAGATTCGGCAGGAAATTTCACCGCATACTTTCCGCCATTCTTTTGCTACACATCTACTGGAGGGCGGAGCAGATTTACGCTCAGTACAACTGCTTTTGGGGCACAGTGACATCAGCGCCACTGAAATTTATACACATATTCAAATGCGCAGGCTTCAAGACATACATCAGCGCTATCACCCCCGTAACCGCATGCGCGAGGCAGAAAAATAAAATGTATTGTGAATATCGTCCCACCCCTTCCTACCTTGCCAAGCATGCCCTCAAGGAAAATGAACGCACTCTCATAACATGCCATAATAATGCAGATTTTGATGCTTTTGCCGCCATTATTGCTGCACAATTTCTCTATCCCGGTGCAACCTTGCTCTTTCCAAGCACTCAAGAAAAAGCCTTGCAAACTTTTTATGCGGAAACAGCTGTTTTTATGTATAATTTCAAGAAAAGCGAGCATATTGATTGGGACAATATGCAGCGGCTTATTGTTGTAGACACAAGGCAAAGATCGCGTTTGCATCACGTGGCGCCCTTGCTGGAGCGCTCTGACGTGGAAATTCATATTTGGGACCATCATCCCGACACCAGCGACGACATTACCAGCGACGTGCTCATTGTTGAGCGCACCGGCTCTACTGTCACCCTTGTGGTGCGCGAATTGCGTAAAAAAAATGTGGAGCTTTCCTGCCAAGATGCCACCATTATCGGCCTTGGTATTTATGCTGACACAGGTTCTTTCACCTACACCTCCACCTCCCCCGAAGACTTACAAGCCGCGGCCTGGCTTTTAGAAAAAGGTATGGATGTCACTGCCATAACTGACATTGCGGCTCAAGAACTTACCAGCGCCCACGTGCAGGCTTTGCACGCACTTTTAGAATCTGCCACCACCTACCATGCCGGCAACATACCTGTTGTCATAGCTGACGCATCCATGGAGCATTATTTGGGAGATTTTGCTTTTTTGGCGCATAAACTTATGGAAATGGAGCGCTTCGAAGTGCTTTTTGCTCTCGGGCGCATGGGTGATCGCATCACCGTTGTGGCCCGTAGCCGCCGAGAAGATGTAGATGTGGGCACAGTTTGCAAACAGCTTGGAGGCGGCGGACATGCTTATGCTGCTTCTGCCTCAGTGCGCCATAAAACCATACAAGAAGTACGTGAAATTATTTACCAATCACTCTTTAGCCAAGCTCACCCGGAAAAATGCGCCGCCGACTACATGTCCGCTCCCGCCCTTGGCATTGAAGAAGGCATGAGCATAAAAGATGCCTATGAATTTTTGGTGCACTTTGACCTTAAGGCTGTACCTGTTTTCAAAAAAGGAACGCGTATTTGTATCGGTATTTTGGACGCGCACACCGCAGGGCGCGCGGTCAACCACAAGCTACCGGAATTTAGCACCTATATGGAAAGGGATTTTGCAACCCTTCCCCCCAATGCAAACCTTCTTGAACTTATCGAAATAATAGTTGATTCACATCAGCATCTCGTGCCCATTGTTGAGGACAACAATGTTATTGGCGTTGTCACCCGCACCGATCTTGTGCAGATTTTTATGACAGACCCAAGCCCCGCGCCTCAGTATAGAAGCAACAAAACACGCAATCTCAAAAAAATGTTGCGCGACCGTCTCCCTAAAAATATTTATACTTTGCTTGAAACTGCCGGAAACATTGCTGATACCATGCATACCCATGCTTATGTGGTGGGTGGTTTTGTGCGTGATGTCTTACTAGAGCGCAAAAATTTTGACATCGACATTGTGGTGGAAGGCAATGGCATTGCCTATGCGCGTGAGCTTGCAAAGCATCTCCATGGGCGCATGCGGGCGCATCAAAAATTCCATACTGCCGTGGTCATCTTTACCGATGAAAATGGCAATGAAGTTCGCATAGATATCGCCACAGCGCGCCTTGAATATTATCAATATCCCGCCGCCATTCCCACTGTGGAAATTTCTTCTATCAAGCTTGATCTTTTCCGCAGGGATTTTACCATTAACACCCTTGGTATTCATCTTGGTAAAAATGTTTTTGGCAATTTAGTGGATTTTTTTGGCGGACAAAGGGACATTCTCGATAAGCGAGTTCGCGTGCTCCACGCCCTAAGCTTTGTGGAAGATCCCTCCCGTTGCCTGCGCGCAGTACGCTTTGAACAGCGCTATGATTTTAAGCTTGGCCCAAAGGCAGAGCAACTTATCAAAAATGCCCTGAACTTAAAGCTTATGGATAAGCTCACCGGCGCTCGCCTATACCATGAAATGCGTAGTATTTTTGAAGAAACTTACCCACTTCCCGTACTTAAACGCCTCAGTGACTTGAACATTTTATCTGCCATTCACCCAAAATTACATATTAATCGGCAGCGCTCAGACTTTTTTACAACCCTGAAAAAAATGCTGGATTGGTATCGTTTACTTTATTTCAAAGACGCACCAAAAGTCTGGATTCTTTACACCTTAGGCATGTGCCATCGCCTTAACTATAAACAAAGCGCAGATATTCTCCAGCGCCTTGGCATACCACAAGTGCAACAAGAAGAAATCTTGCTCCTGCGCGAACATATTCGTGCCCTGCGTCCACAAGTTAAAGCCTGGCAAAACGCCACCCACAAAATCAGCTCGCTTTGTGCCATACTCACCAATGCCCCCATCGAGGCTTTGCTCTTTATGATGGCACGTAGCCAAGAAGAAGAATTGCAAAAAATTCTTTCGCGCTATATTACTACTTGGCGTCATGAAAAAATTGAAATTTCAGGCAGGGATTTACTCAAGGCAAAATTCACTCTCCCAGCAGGCTATAAACTTTCCGAAGGGCCCATGCTTGGTGAAATATTACGCGCTGTCAAAGCTGCTAAACTTGATGGCCTTGCTCCTACGCGTGAAGCCCAGCTAGAGATTGCACAAAAAATGAGCATTAAACTTCTAAAAAAAGCCGCAAAAAAAACTAAGAAAAATAATGCAAAATAACTTTTCAGGGAATTATTATAAACTGTAAATCACAAATAAAAAGTCGTCATTTTCCAGCAAATTGAAAAATGACGACTAATTACTATAATTTAGTCACTATTTTAAAAAACACTATTGCACAGGTGTTTCTTCTGTTGTTTCCACATCTAAAATGCGGCCTTGCAACCACATATAAGTATCAATCTCATGTCCCACTTCCGGCACATAGTCTTTAAGCACGGTAGCAGGCACATAAAGCATCACATGTAAAGGAGCTCTGTGCGGCATGGGAAAGCTTAAGCGCAACATGGTAATTTCTAATTTATCTAGGGTGCATGTATCAATTTCGGCAATAGTGCCGCGAGCTTCATACTCACAAAATGCACGCCCCGGACGAATAAGTTGCTTACCTGTCAATTTTACCTTGAGTGTAGGCACATCAAGACGGCTCTTGCCGGGATGCTCCGCAAGCCAGCTTTCGGCATGTGCTTCATAAATGGGGCCTTGAGTAATCGTAATTTCGTCAAGCAAAGCTCTGCGGATGCCAAGGGCAAGACCGGAAAGCAAAAAAGTATGCGTCACACCGGGGGTAAGATCGGCCTTATCACGGAAATATAATGGATCATAAAACCACATGGGCTTTTGATCTTCAACAATGGTTACAGCCACATTGGCTTCCACTCCGGACTTCCAAGGCACAACGGAATGCACCTCAAAGTCATTATTATAACCTTCCATGAGCGGCATGGCGGTGACTGCCTTCATTTTATCTTTTTCACTTTCTTCTAGGCCGCCTTGTATCACGGCAGCTGCACGCAAAGGCTGGTCTTTAGGCCAAGCCATAAGAAAGGTCTGAGTATCGCCCTTGGTAACATGCCAGCAAGGACGCGAAGCGCCAGCGGTGACAATGGTGCCCATAACTTCTGGCATATATTTTTTGGCATTGCCCAAAAGCACTGACCATTGCTGACCAAGCACTTCAACATGCTGTCTATTGTCTTGAAATTCAAAGGGTAATTCTTGTGATTCTTGTTCAGCTATATCTTTTTTCTTTGCCATAATTTACCTTTTCTTCTGTACTATTTTTTCTAAATTTTACAAACCACATATGGGTTGACCTTATTAAAAAATGCGTGTAGCAATCTCAGCACGAGAAGAGAACATATTTTATACACAAAGTATAGTTTTTTTTTGCTTGCCTCACGCGTATCAATGAGCTTGTAGGGCTAAAAATATCCCTGCATTATTTGTTGACAAAGATGTGCAAAGGGGCTATACATCCGCGTTCGCTTGTGTTGAAACAAGCTTTTGAACGTAAGAAATTTTTTATTTGTAATTAACCTGGAGGAAACCGTGGCTAACCATAAATCTGCCATTAAACGCCACAAGCAAAGCCTTGTGCGTGCTGAGCGCAACCGTGCTGCTCGTACCCGTGTGAAAAATGTTATCAAAAAAGTGCGCAGCGCTGTGCTTGCCAACGATAAAGCCGCAGCTTCTGAAGCTCTTGTGCTTGCTACTTCCATGCTTGATAAGGCTTCCACCAAGGGCGCCATGCATTGGAAAACATCCGCACGCAAAATTTCACGCCTTGCTTTGGCTGTAAACAAGATCGAAGCGTAATTTCTTTCACCAAGAAATAAAAAGCCTTTTTTCTCATGCTTCGGCATAAGAAAAAAGGCTTTTTGCGTGCGCTGTACTACACCTATTCTTAAAAATAAGTAGGATATATTTTAGGCATTTCTGTTATAAAACTCTCAATCTCATCGCAAACAGTAGCATAACAATTTTTAATTTGCGCTTCATCAGTCATGCCCTTGGTAAGGCGCGGAGGATCGTCAAAACCATGATGCACCGTTCGCGCTCCTATAAATACCGGACACGTCTCTGCGGCATCACCGCATAAAGTCACCACCAAATCAAACGTTACCTTCGGCAAATCATCAATTACTTTTGATTTAAGCTGTGCAACATTTACGTTTTTATCTTTTAAGACAGCAATGGCATAAGGATTAAGCCCGTGAGCTTTTATGCCGGCTGAAAAAACGTTTACCTTGCCCTGAAGATGCTTTCGCGCCAAAGCTTCAGCCATTTGGCTTCGACAAGAATTTCCTGTACATAAAAAAAGAATATTTTTCATCGTCCCCCCAATTTATCTTATTTTACGTTTCTTCAATATATTATAGCATTACCTGCTATTTCATATCTTTCTCTATAGAACACTTTCAGCAAGCATAGCAAGATATTTTTCTACACTTTTGTACAATTTTTCCTTACTCGCCCTTCAAAAACTTTCTACTCGCCGCAAATTTCGCTAATCTTAAGCATGATGAATTTATACACAGGCATCATCCAAATAAAACTCGCAATACTATTTTCATAAAAAATCTATTCTTGAACATAACCGTATGGACTTTTCTTGTTGCTTAAGGCATTATGTTTGTAAAGCATACGGAATCAACTGTTTTGGGGCCTGCCCCCCTTCATCAATAGCTAAAGGGAGAAAGAAATGACCAAACCACTCGATGCGCAGCGCACCTATGCCCTTGTGGGCACAGGGGGCTCAGGAAAAACGTCTTTGGCAGAAATGCTACTTTTCCAAGCAGGAATTATCAATCGCTTGGGCGCCATTGAAGACGGAACAACAAGCCTTGACTACGAACCCGAAGAAATACGCCGCCGTGGTTCCATCCAACCCGGATTTGCCACGTATCTTTACGAAAAGAACAGACATTATCTTATAGATATCCCCGGCGACGGCAATTTTACCGGCGATATGGATTGCCTTCTAAAAGGTAGCGACGCAGTGGTTTTTGTTATTGACGCCGTAGACGGCGTACGCCCACTGACCAAAAAATTGTGGGGTCATGTGCGCGCCGAATCCCTACCCTCTCTGGTTTTCATTAACAAAATGGACAGAGATCGTGCAGATTTTCAAATGGCTTATGATGGCATCATCTCCATGCTCGGTGCCAAGCCCGTAACTCTTTTTATGCCCATCGTAGCCGGTGAAACATTCCTCGGCCTTGTGGATATTTTTGCCAACAAAGCCTTTATGTTTGGCGAAAATGGCGCCACCATTGAAGCTCCTGTACCGGTAGACATTGCCGATGAAGTTGCACTTATCCACGATATGGCAGTTGAAAATATTGCGGAATCTGACGAAGAGCTCATGGAAAAATACCTTGAAGAAGGTACCCTCACTGCCGACGAAATTTCCAAAGGTCTACGCCTTGGCGTGGCTAATGGCGCGCTTGTGCCAGTGGTATGCGGAGCTGCCCTTGAAAACAAAGGTGGCATTCAGCTTTTGCATGCCATCCAAGATCTCTTCCCCTCACCGCTTGAACGCCCTGCATTTTTGGGTGAAGTCAACGGTGAACTCGCCGAGCGCAATAGTAGCGAGGACGAAGCCGCCTCTTGCTTTATCTTCAAAACCATTGTGGATCCCTTTGCCGGTCAGCTTTCCATTGCACGCGTTATTTCCGGCACCATCTCTAGCGACAGCGTGCTTAAAAACGCTCGCTCCGAAGATAATGAGCGCCTAAGCTCCTTACTCTATCTTACCGGAAAAACACAAAATCAATGCAAGGATGTGCTTGGACCTGGTTCCATCATCGCTATCGGCAAGCTTAAAAACACCATCACCGGTGATACCTTAAGCGATGAAAAAGCCCCCTTCACCTTAGCCATGCCTGATTTGCCACCGCAGCTTATCACCTATGCGCTAACTCCCAAAGAAAAAGGCGAAGAAGATAAGGTCTTTAGTGCTGTACAAAGAATTCTTGAAGAAGATATTACCCTTAAGCTTTCACGCGACCCTGAGTCCGGCTGCATCTTGCTTGCAGGCATGGGCCAATTGCACATTGAGCTTTCTGTAGAAAAGGCCATGCGCCGCTACAAAACAGAAATTGTCTTACAAACCCCCAAAGTCCCCTACCGTGAAACTGTACGCGGTAAATGCCAAGTGCAAGGGCGCCACAAGAAACAATCCGGTGGACGCGGTCAATTTGGCGATTGCTGGATAGAATTGGAAGGCTTGCCCCGCGGTTCTGGCTATGAATTTGAAGATGCCATCGTAGGCGGCGCTATCCCGCGCACTTACATTCCCGCCATCGACAAAGGCATACAAGAAGCCGCCACGCGCGGTAGTCTTGCCGGTTGCCAAGTGGTGGATTTCCGCGTGAAGCTTTATGACGGTTCCTACCACAATGTGGACTCCTCAGAAATGGCCTTTAAAATTGCCGGTTCTGTAGCCTTCAAAAAAGCACTTGAAACCCTCAAGCCCGTATTACTTGAGCCCATTGTTTTAATATCTGTTTCCATCCCAGACGAAAATATGGGTGATGTCATTGGCGACCTTTCCTCTCGCCGTGGCAAGGTGCTTGGCTCCGACTCCGTTGCCGGCATCACTGAAATCAAAGCTCATGTACCCATGAGTGAAGTGCTCAGATATGCTCCTGACTTACGCTCCATGACTGGCGGCCAAGGTGTATTCACCATGGAATTTGCCCAGTACGAAGAAGCACCGCCACCTGTGGTTGAAAAAGTTATGGCTGAGTACGAGAAGGCCAAGTCTGAAGAATAACATTTATTTTGTT
>CAYJHU010000057.1:0-2641 GCA_964369655.1 uncultured Desulfovibrionaceae bacterium
CATGAGATTAAGCTAAAAATAAAAGCCAAACCTAAATACAAGGTTTGGCTTTTTTTCTTATAAAATTATTTTAATACAATGAATTATAAAAACATCAACAAGCTTAAAGCCATAACTCCCATGCCAGCCACAAGTCCATAAATGGCCAAATGGTGTTCACCATATTTACTGGCTGCCGGCAAAAGTTCATCAAGACTGATAAAAACCATAATCCCCGCCACCGACGCAAAAATAAAACCAAACAGCGTATCCGTTAAAAATCTATAAAAAATAAAAAAGCCGAGAAGTGCGCCAAGCGGCTCGGATACGCCTGAAAAAAAAGAAAGAGAAAAAGCTTTTTTCTTACTGCCCGTTGCATAATAAATGGGGACGGCCACTGCAATGCCCTCAGGAATATTGTGAATGGCAATGGCAATGGCAATGGGAATCCCCACGCTTGGGTCATTCAAAGTGGCAACAAAGGTGGCAAAGCCTTCAGGAAAATTATGCAATGCCACAGCAAAAGCAGTAAAAACTCCCATGCGCATAAGCTCTGCATTTTGGCGCCCATCCGGTTTTTCCATTTCTTCAACACCGCGAACTTCATGCGGATTTGCCATTTTGGGAACAAATTTATCAATAACAGCAATAAGCAGTACCCCAAAAAAGAAACCGCCAACTGTAAGCCAGGTGCCGAGCTTTTCGCCTTGATTTTTTACAAGCAATTCATTTGCCTTAACAAAAATCTCCACGAAGGACACATACAGCATAACCCCAGCAGAAAACCCCAAGGCAACAGACAAAAACTTGGTATTGGTTTTGGTTGTGAATAAAGAAAGAAGGCTGCCAATCCCGGTGGAAAGGCCAGCAAAAAGTGTCACAGAAAAGGCCAAAAGAAAATTAGGACTATCAAACATAGACACCTCGTTAAAATTCAGTCTCTTATTGAGTAGAGTTTTTTGTTTGAGTAGTCAATAGATGAAGTATGAAGATGCTCTATATTTCCTGCCGATATTGTAAAGATTGACGCAAAGTTTCCTTATCCATAAATTTAACCTCAGATCCCAAGGGCATACCTTGAGCAAGGCGCGTAATCTTTATATGCGGGCAATTTTTTTGCACCAAGGTACGCACATAAGCACCGGTGCTGTCAGCCTCAAGCGTTGCCCCAAGTGCTAGCACAAGCTCTGTTATTTCACCTTCTTGCAAGCGCTGGATAAGTTTTTCAAACTCCAAGCCCTCGGTGCTGGCAGAACCAGCCTGCAAAAGTCCACCAAGAATCAGATATTGCCCGCGAAAAACGCCGCCTTCCTCTAGGGTCAGCATGCTGTCCCACTCAGATACAAGACACAAGGTTGAGCGCTCGCGATTTTGATCGCGGCACACAAGACAAGGATCCTCTGCGGTGAGTCCTCCACAGCGCGAGCATAGACGCAAATTATCTCGCAAATCATGAATTGAACGCCCAAGGCGACGTGTTTCAGACTCTGGCCAGCGCAATAAGGCCATGGCCACACGCATGGCAGATTTTGCGCCAAGCCCCGGCAAGCGCTGCAACTGCTCTACCACAGCGCGCAAAGGTTCTGGAATTTGATTTTTCATAGTGCTATCCTCTAAAAAGGAATTAATTTTTTAGACCTTTGTGTAGTTCATCACGCAAGTCTAGTCAATGCGGCCAAAAATCAAGACTAAGGTGAGCTGTACTTGGCCGTTAAATGATTGCTTTATGCCTTACTACACATTTTATTTTGTAGATATTTTGGGGGAGGTAAAATAAGAATAAAACTTCAAAAAAATTTATTGGGAAAACTTTCACGCAAAAAGTTTTCCCAATAAAAAAGCTTGGCTTAAAAAACGCCGGGAAGCTTAATACCACCGCTGATGGCGCTCATTTCGCGTTCCATGCTTTCCTTAGCAATGCGTCCGGCTTCATTAACTGCAGCCACAATAAGGTCTTGCAACATTTCCACATCACCGCCCTCAAGGGCCTTGGGGTCAATGTTAATGCTGCGTAACTCTTGGTTGCCGGAAACTTCTGCCTTAACCATGCCGCCGCCACTGCTGGCTTCAAAGCTTTTTTGGCCAAGTTCTTCTTGCATTTTAGCAATTTTGTTTTGCATAACTTGAGCTTGACGCAAAAGATCATTCATATTTTTCATAACTTTACTCCTTATTTTCTGTAGGTAAAAGCACATCATAAAGACGTGCGTTCAGCGCTTTCATACACAATTGTATTTCTTCTCGCGCTGAAAATTCTTCTATAAGCTCACTTTGGGACCTGTACGTAACCTTTGGCTGTTCCAGCTGAATTTGCACAGTACTTTGGCATAACTCATTCACTGCCCTTTGGATTGCAGCCAACTCAGCAGATATTTTATCATAGACAATTTGCTTATCTATCTGCATACATAGTATATTTTGATCAAAACTTCCCTTAACTTGACTCAGCATATAGCTTGGCACAATTTTTTTCTGCGCCATATGCGCCATTATGCTCTCAAAGCTTTGCGTGCTTGCATTTTCAACGGGCTTTTGTGCTTCTGCCGGCATTGCTGACATGCCATGATTTGCATCCGCTGGCTGTGCAATCATATCTTCTGAAGCGGTGTCTTGTGTCGGCTCAACCTGCACTCTTGGTGCAGGTTCATTTGCAGGTTCATAC
>CAYJHU010000057.1:2741-10658 GCA_964369655.1 uncultured Desulfovibrionaceae bacterium
GGAGGCCCAGACTCATACACTGGCTCAGGCATGAACTCAGGCTCAGATCGATAGGGCTCAGGCTCCGCTTCATTTTCATAATTTTCGGGTGCGGCAGAGCTCTCACTGCTTTGTCTTTCATATTGCCGTGCAGGCTGCTCAAAAGTTTTTACAGGGGCTGAAGCATGCGTAGCCGCAGTAGCCGCAGTAGTCGTAGTCGGCGCAGCCATATTCATATTTTTGGGGGCTTGGCTCAACATCGGAGTATCGCTTGCCTCAAGATTTTGTAAAGGCAAAAGACGCGGCATAAGTGTAATATTAAGTAACAAAAGCTCCAAGGCCGCAGCCGGTTCAGGGCTATGGATAACCTTGCGCATGGCATCCAGCGTCATGTGCCAAGCCGCATGTAAATGCGCCGCAGAAAACTTTGCACTCACCGCACCCCATAACGTCGCTTCTTCTTGAGACAGTTCAAGAGAAGCAAGAATCCCCTCTCCGGCTTCGCGTAAAAGAAAAAGCGTGCGCCACAGCGCCACCAACTCACGCAAAAAGAAGCCCATATCAATGCCTTGATCACAAAGCTTTTGCATAAGCGCAATAACCGCAGGGCAATCTTGTTTTACAACCGCCTGCATAAGCGCAATAAAAAGCTCTTGCCCTGCAAGGCCAAGCACATTGCGCGTACTTTCCATATCTAAATGATCACCGCTAAGTGCCAAAGTTTGGCCAAGCAATGACATACCATCACGCACCGAACCAGCGGCGCGCTTGGCAATGGTTCGCACGGCTTGCGGATCAAAATTCACATCTTCTTTTGCAAGCACACGGCTTAAATGTGCCACCAAGCCATCTTCAGACAAACGCTTAAAGATAAAATGCTGGCAACGGCTTACTATGGTAATGGGGAATTTATGCACCTCGGTTGTGGCAAAAATAAAGACCACACGCGCAGGCGGTTCCTCAAGAGTTTTGAGCAAAGCATTGAAAGCCGCACGTGTAAGCATATGCGCTTCATCAATAATAAAGACTTTATAGCGCCCTTCCATGGCCGCATAGCCAATATTTTCACGCAAAGCACGCGCATCATCCACGCCATTATTGGACGCGCCGTCAATTTCGATGACATCCACATGATTTCCCTTGGTAATCATCTGGCAATTGGCGCACTCATTACATGGCTCTGCCGTGGGAGCATTTTTACAATTTAAGGCTTTGGCTAAAATACGCGCAATGGTGGTTTTTCCCACACCGCGCGTACCACTTAGCAAATACGCCGCCGCCACCTGATCCTGAGCCGCAGCGCGACTCAGTACGGTGGTAATCATATCTTGCCCGGCAACTTCAGCAAAAGTTTGCGGGCGATAATGGGCAGCAAGGGAAGCGTGTTTCATAACTAAATTATCTTAAATAAAATTAAACTGTATATCTGGTCAGCCATTTTTCGTAGGTAGGATTTTTTCCCTTCACCACGTCAAAATACTTTGCTTGCAATTCCTTAGTCACAGGACCAATGTCCCCCTTACCGATAACACGTTTATCGACCTTAGAGATGGGAGTCAATTCTGCCGCTGTTCCGGTAAAAAACGCTTCATCCGCAATATAGAGCTCATCGCGAGTAAATTGTTGCTCAACCACGGTATAACCGGCATCTCGCGCCAACTGCATAAGCGTATCGCGTGTAATGCCACCTAAAATTGAAGTTAAGGGGGTAGTTTTAATGATATTATCTTTTACTATGAAAATATTTTCGCCTGTAGCTTCGGATACAAAACCATTAATATCAAGCATTAAGCCCTCATGGTAGCCATCATCAACAGCTTCCATCTTCGCAAGCACAGAGTTCACATAATTGCCGGTGACTTTGGCCTTAGTCATCATGGAATTAACATGGTGACGAGTAAAGGTAGAGGTTTTTACACTAATGCCATGAGCAAGCGCTTCCTCACCAAGATATGCCCCCCAAGGCCACACCGCAATAATGGTTTGAATGGGATTATTTTGTGTATGAATGCCAAGAACGCCAGCGCCCACAAAACTTAAAGGACGAATATAACCTTCTTTAAGTTTATTGATTTTGGCCGTTTCCAAAATAGCATCAAAAATAGCTTTAGGCTCATGCGGTATCTTTAACCCAATGATTTTCATGGAATTAAAAAGACGAGTCACATGCTCCTCAAGGCGAAACACACTGGAAGAACCGTCCGGACAGCTATAAGCACGAATGCCCTCAAAAACCCCTGTTCCGTAATGCAAAGCATGTGTTAACACATGAACTTTTGCCTCTGCCCAAGGAACCATCTCACCATCAAACCAAATAAATTCAGTAGCTTGCATAAAACACCCCATTAAAGCTTTTTTCTTGATGCACCTTGAATGTGCAATCAGCGCAATGTACGCCATTGCAGGCTTAATGGCAAGTGCCTTATCAGGCTGTTGAAAAAGTAGCGTCTACTTCGTCAGACTTGTTTTTTGCTCCAGTCACGTATGTCTTGATACGCTCCTTGCGCAAAAAACTTTGTCTTCCTCATATCCACCACTTTTTGAACAGCCTGTTTTAAAATGATGCTTAAAGGAACTGTCTGCTACAGGAAGTAGCAAGCCCCGCAGGGGAGCAAAACAAAGCCAGCTGGAATTTACTTCCAGCGCCAGCGACTTTTGCGATAGCTTGCGTCGCATAGGACATGCGACCAAGCGTCATCTAGACAGCTGAAAAAGCCTGCTTGAAGTTTATAGTTCAGCATTACTTTAATTTTTTACAAGAATGACTACTCAATAAAGCATTATCAGGCTTAGGCGCGCCAACTTGCCAGACTTCTAACATAAGCGTATAGTATCAATTCATTTCAAGAAATTGCAAAGGAGAAGGCTTATGTATCTTGGCATAGACGTTGGTGGTACGCATACCGATGCTGTACTTTGCGCAAATGGGAAAATTTTTGCCACAGCCAAGGTAAAAACACAGCACACGGCCTTAGCCCTTTCCATCCAAAATGCGCTCGCTTCCCTCATGCAAAACTTTGAAAATCATCAAGAAAAAATCTCAGACATACAGCGTATTACCATTGGAACTACCCTCGGTCTCAATGCCTTGGTGCTGGGTAAAAATAGTCCCGTAGGGCTTTTTGTCACCGCCGGCCCCGGCATGAATCCTTTACGCTTTGTGGAGCAAAGCAACATGGCTGAGCATTGCTATGTAGTGAGCGGCGGGCTCGACCATCGTGGTCAGGAGGTGACGCCGCTAAACCTTGATATGGTTCAAGAGCAAGCCAAGAAATGGCTTAGCAACGGCATTAAAAACTTTGCCATTGCAGGGAAATTTTCTACACGAAATCCCGCCCATGAAAACGCCATTGCCGCAGAACTCCTTAAGATTACAAGCATACAAGCCAGCAATATTACCTTGAGTCATAACATATCGGGTGAGCTCAACTTTCCGCGCCGCATGGCCTCAGCATACTTTAATGCTTCCATCCAAGAAATTCAGCGTGAATTTTTAGACGCAATACAGGAAAGCCTCACAAAATGTAATTTGCACGCTCCTGTATATATGCTTCAAGCGGACGGCGGCGCCATTTCGTGGCAAAAAGCCTATGACTTTCCGCTCTACTCTGTGCTTTCCGGCCCCTGTGCCAGCATCATGGGTGCCAAAAGCGCTATGGCTTTGCATCAATCGCAGCTGCTCCCTGATGAAGAAAAAAATCCCGATGCCATCATGCTGGACATGGGCGGTACCACAACAGATATCGCCTTATATGCCGGTGGCATCCCCCTCCTTGATCGTGAAGGTATGCGTCTTAATTTCAAAGGAAAAAACCACAAAACCTCCCTACGTTCTTTAATGACACGCTCACTGGCTTTGGGAGGAGACAATTCACTTTTGCACATGGGTCAAAACAGCGAAGCCCTTGCCTTGGGCGGAACTGAGGCTACCTTGCTGGATGTTTTTAATGCGGGGGCACACTTACAAGGCTTGCCCTGCGTTGGTAACATACAAGCCTCACTGGCAGGAATAAGCGAACTTGCAAAAAAAGCGCATGTCAACATTGAGAGCTACACTCTCGAATACATTGAAAAAACTTGCCAACGAATTTTACAAGGAATAGAAGAGCTCTTGCAGCAATTGCAAGGAGAGCCGGCATACACCCTTGAAAAACTCTTAGAAAATTATACTTTTAATCCTAAAGCAGTATATTTTGTGGGGGCGCCAGCTCAGCTTTGTGCACACTTTCTTGCGCCATACCTAAAAAAACATTTGGGGGTAGAAACACACGTTCCGCACTACAGCCCCATAGCCAATGCCCTTGGGGCAGCGCTTACCTTGCCTACGGCGCAAGTTGAATTTTTTGCCGATAGCTTGCAAGGAATTTGGCATATCCCAACCCTTGAATTGCAAGGTCGCTGGGAGAAAAATTTTACCTTGCCACAGGCCATAAGCCTTGCTACCAAAGCCTTACAAGAAACTGCCCCCTTGACAGAAGGGATGCAAGCCATAGATGTTATTGCGGCGGAAAGCTTTGCCATCTTGGATAATAGCGGGCGCAGTGGCAAGGATATGCGCGTTGTATGCCAATGGCGACCGGGCCTTGTGGATTTTTAAAGGGTATATGGAATTACTATGCACACAGTAAACAGAGTATTTTTTTCTTTTTTCGTACTTTTTCTATGCATTTTTATGCAAAATACCCTTTATGCAGCCACCTCATCGACCACACAATCCAGCGTCCAAAATTCTGGAATCAAAGGCATTGACTCCTTACCCGGCACCGAAATAAAACCCGAAGATATTCAAAAGCACTTTCCGGCTCCCCTTAAAGGTGATGCCAAGAGCATACCCCTCAGGCCCGATGCTGCGCCCATTATGCCGGCTCTTCCCATCAAAAAGCCAATTTCGCAAAATCCCACAATACCAACAGTGCAAAAGCCTTCGTCCTCTCCACTTTTACCCAAAATTCCAAATTCTTCTGACTCGTTACCGGATTTTTTGACCAAAAACACAACAAGCCCAGACACTGCAAAGCAAAGCCATCCAAAGCACTTACCTCTTTCGCCCCTCCCCCTTGCTGGGCAGACCAGAGAGACAGCAAATGCCAGCTCTCCCAGCGTTGAGCAAATGGTGGGACAAATGATCATGGCCGGCTTTACAGGTGCGGACCTTCAAAGTGATGCTCCTATTTTGAAGCTCATTAAGGATGGTAAAGTAGGCGGCGTCTATCTAGAAGCTATCCCTGCAAAAACAAATGAGAATTCTTTATCGCAACAAAATCATGCTCCATTGGCCATGACGAGTAGCGGACACAAAAATCCACAAGCACAAAAAGCAATTTCCACCATAAAGGTACCTCTTGGCCAACAAGGAAACATCGCTTCTCCGGCACAAGTGCGTGTACTTATTGCTACATTACAACGAGCATTACCCACCGATGCGCCAAAGCTTTGGATTGGGGTTGAGCACGAAGGCGGCGCGGTGCAAAGCTTGCGTAAAGACCTTGGCTTTGATGGCTTAGCGGCTGCGGCGCATTTGGGGCAAGGCAGTGTGGAAAATACAGAAATCGCCGCACGTAGCGCAGGCCTTGAAATGGCAAGCCTTGGGATAAATTTTGTGCTGGGACCTGCTGGAGATGTCAACGTCAATCCCCTTAGTGAAAACATTGGCAAGCGCTTTCGCTCCTTTGGGCCCAATGCCGAGCAAGTGGCGGCGCATGTTGCAGCTTTCAATAAGGGGCTTACAGCAACTAAGACTCTGGCGTGCATAAGAAATTTCCCCGGAACCGGCTCGGTGGTTCGTGGCTTTGCCACAGCTTCATCAGATGGCACCCCCAACTTTATGGAAAGCATTCCCGACATGTCAGCCAGCTGGCAAGAAAGAGAATTGCGCCCTTACGCAAAAAATATTAAAAATATAAAAGCTATACAGCCAGCTCTTATATATAACAGAAAAGTTGACTCTCTGCACCCCGTGCCCTTATCTTCCATCTTTTTAGGGCAAATTCTACGAGAGCAGCTAGGATTTACAGGACTTATCCTTTCCCAAGATTTACGGAATTTGCAGCCTTTCTTTTCCTTAGAAGAGAGTATATTACAATCTGTATTGGCGGGCAGTGACGTTTTACTTATTACAGAACCTGCGGCCAGCCCAACCCAAGAAGGCTTGCCGGGGCTTGGAAATTTGGGCGTCTTGGGAGGAAGCAAAACAAAAGTTATACAGGAAATTTTGGGCGCTGAAGCTAATAATGCCGAAACTGACACAAAGCAAGCGGGGAAAGAAAGTAGTCCGGAAGCTTTAACCAAAGCCCTTTTGCAGCAAAACCTTGGCAAAGTTTTACCGGGGGCATTTCAAGCGGACATCAAGGCAAAACCCACTGCAGGCATAGCCACTCAGGCAACGCTGGTCTATGAAACCTTACTGCGTCTTGTAAAAAGCGGACGTATTCCTGAGGCACGCATCCGTCAATCTTGGCAGCGCATACAGCAGGCGAAAGACTTAATTCAAAAATAAAATTATAGGTAAGTATATGTCACAATTACACTGCTCTCACTGTGGGCAAAATATTTCTGCCACACATAAAATCTGTCCTCATTGCAAATCAAAAGTTTCGTTTTGGGGCAGTCTAAAAGCTAGCATCGAGCAAAGCCGTATGCGCCAAGCAATTTTTGCCTTGGCTTTAGTCTTTATTTTGGGCTGTGGTTGGTATATCCGCGCGCATACCGGCATGCGCTGGACACTTTTTGCCATGGTCATAGTCTGCGCCCCCTTTGTGCCTTGGCTTTTAAAGCTCGCCTATAAAAATGCAGCGCCGCCAGACAGTGATGATGAGCAAAAAGACTAAGAGGATATATGCAACGCCGTGATATTCTAAAAGCTTTAGCTGCTCTGCCCTTTGCATCTATGCAGGCTTTTTTTCCCGACACAGCAGCCTATGGCGCGCAAAACCCACCGCCCCAGCAATATGACCGCTATGTGGATCATATTCCGGCTATTCCTATTTTGTCTTTTTATCGAGTAGAAGATGCCCCGCGCTTTCCTGAAGATATTTCCAGCACGCAACTTACGGCACTTTTTGCGCACGCATGGAGCCAAGGCTTTCGCCCTGTAAGCATGAGTGATATTATATTAAACAGAGTTGATGCCGTTGTGCCTAAGGGCTTTAAGCCCCTTGGCATCACCACCGACGGCGCCCATGCCAGTATTATTTTTTCAAGCTCCACAGCGCCCAAGGGAGGGGATAAAGGTCCCCTACAAAATGCTCAATCCTTTGTGGAAATCTTTGCGGGTTCTTTGCAAAATATTGCCATGCCGCGCGCAACATTTTTTTTAAGCATTCCCAAAGGACGCACACCCAATACGTATTTTGGCTCTATCATGCAGCTTAAAGATATTATGGATGTGATGCAGGTCATGCCGCATGTGGAATTTGCATATCAGAGTAAATTTTATACATCATTAGGAAGCCTCAACGGCTCAACGCTTAGGCAAGTTATTGAATTTCAGATGGAAGATTTTCAGAACTTAGGGGTTTTTGATAAAATTTCTCGTATTATTGCATACCCCTACAGCAGTAAGCCCAATGATGAGGGCATGCTCGCCTTGCGCGATTTACAATTTCTGGGCGGCACACTTACCTATCCCGGCATTGGCGAGGCCCACCACAAAACCGTACCACAATGCTTATATGACGGTAAACTCATGACCAATCCCTTTATCCTGCCGCGTGTGGCCATTGGCTCCCACGTCTATGCACCCGGCACAAAACCTGTGAAAAATCCCCCCATCAATCCCATCGAAGATTTCACAAAAGACGCAGTGCGCGGCGTTCCACGTCCGTATATCAGCAAAGGCTTAGCACAAAGCTAAATTGCATCTTACGCATCAAAAAAGAGCTTACATTTTTCAACGTAAAACATTAAAATATATGGTGCGCTCGGCAGGAATCGATAACG
>CAYJHU010000058.1:0-10565 GCA_964369655.1 uncultured Desulfovibrionaceae bacterium
AGCCGTTTACGTTGGCGAGCTTGCGAGACTTACGTAAATAGAGAGCAAAGCGGGTTTGGGGGGAAACTTTTTTTCAAAAAAGTTTCTCCCCAAAAATTATCTACCTTGCCCTCGATTCTCTGTGCGTATCACGTGTTGGAATGAGCCCCAGCAGAGCAGCCAGTACAAAGCAAAAAGCATAAAAAGCCCACATGGCTTCTACTCCGCTAAGCTTGAACATAGTCCCGCCGCTAAATACCAAGGTTGCAACCAAAAGCCCGATGGTCATTTGAAACACTATGGAAAAAACCATCCAATTGGTTGAGCCGGTTTGTCCGCGCACCATCATAGACGCAGGTAAGCATGGAGGATATAAAGACATAAACAGCATCAAAGCAAGGGCGTGTAATGGTGTAAAACCATATTTTTCAAAATTATCCCCCGGCTTTCCACCTTCAAAACCGTACAAAGCGCCTAAGGTTGCAGCACTATTTTCTTTAGCGGCAAGGGCAGAAAGAAGGGCAATATTCATACGCCAATCAAAACCGGCACCTGCGGTTACTGGCTCCAAAACCTTACCAAGCCTACCAAGGTAACTATGCTCAAAACGCTCTTGGCGAATCTCGCGACGCAAGTTCTTTCTTTTGCTGTCTAAAGTGCGCAATGCTGAAGCAAGCTTTTTACCATCCTTGCCTCTACGCAAGACAATGGAAGCATATACAGGCGCATCTTTTAGTGCCGCTTCATTAATTGCTTTAGCTTCATCTTGGCTTACACCGCGTTTTTTTAAGCGCAATTCATCTTGATAGCGAATAAGCGGTAAGATATCATCATTACTAAATTTACCGGCAAAAGACGTAAGACTTACAGCCTGCATAAAGCTTTCTTCAAGCTTTTCTTGTTCACCATTATAATAGGCTATACGTTCTTCAGAAAGATTTGGAAAAGAAATTAAAGCAAAAACTACCGTGGAAACAGCAATAACAATGGTCAAAATTTTCTTTATAAATATCCATACACGCAGCAAAGTTTTTTGAAACACATGACGAGCAATGGGCATATGATACGCAGGAAGCTCTATGATATAAGGGGCTGAAGGGCGCCCCTTTAATAAGGTTAAGTTCAATACTTTGGCGACAATCAATGCCATGAGCAGAGTAATTGTCCCCATGAAAAACATGGTACTGCCTGCTTCTGCCGCAAAAAAACCACTGACCAAAAGCAAATACAGCGGCACCTTAGCAAGGCAATTCATCATTGGAACAATTAAAATAGTCGTAAAACGCGCGCGTTCATCGGGTATGGCTTTGGTGGCCACAACGCCGGGAATAGCGCACCCCCCAACATATACGCCTGCAAGAATAAGAGGCAACGTTGATTGTCCATGTAAACCATAAGAATAAAAAAGTTTATCGAGAATAAAAGCAATGCGTGACATATATCCGCTATCTTCCAAGATAGACACAAAGGAAAACATCAAGACAAAAATAGGAATATAATTAAGTACCGCAGTTATGCTTTTTACTACCCATTCAACCAAGGAACGCAGAATGGGATCTTCTAAAAATCCTTGATGCGGTAAATAAGAACTTGTAAAAGTTTCAAGGCTTCCCCATACTGGCCAAACTTTAGCCGCAAGCACATTCCCATAAGTTACGGAAATATTATAAAAAGCAAAAAGCACCGCAAATAAAATTATGGGGCCCATAAAGCGATTACAAGCTATACTATCTACTTTTTCTGTAAAGGATTTTCGCACAGTGCCGTCAAGCTTTTCGATATGCAACACAGCTTGGCTTATGCTACGTGCCAGCTCATGACGTTTGGCGGCAATAAAGGTTGGGGGAGTTGAAGGAAGACTCGCTTCTGCCAGCGCTCTATGCTCGCCAATGGTGCTGTCAATATTTCTGAGGCAACTCCCAGTTTCACGAATAAAATCAACAACGGCGGCATCTTCTTCATAAATCTTAATGGCTAACCAGCGCTTAGGATATGCTCTTTCTTCTGCAACATCTTCCAAGTGATCTGCCATGTCGCCGATATGTTCTTCAAGCGGGCCATAATCCAAGGTAAAATTCTGCGCTTGCACGGGGTTTTGAGTATAACGCTCAACAAGTTCCAAAAGCTGCGTTTTTCCTTCGGATTTTGAACTTGTCGCACTCAAAGGAACAACAGGAATGCCCAGCTTTTCTGAAAGTAAATCAACATCTATCATCACGCCGCGCCGCGTGGCAACATCCATCATATTTAAGGCTAAGATTACAGGCCTGCCCATCTCCAAAAGCTGAAGCACAAAATACAAGCCTTTATCCAAACTTGAGGCATCCACCACGTTGATAACAACGTCTGGCTGTTCATTTAAGATAAAATCACGAGCGGCCTTTTCTTCCGGAGAATACGAAGTGAAAGCATAAGTCCCAGGTAAGTCAACTAAGGAAATTTTCTGCCCATTCAGGGTAAATGTTCCGCCATTTTTTTCAACTGTAACGCCAGGGTAGTTGGCTACATATTGGCGCGCTCCAGTAAGCATATTGAAAATTGTTGATTTACCACAATTAGGCTGCCCAGCAAGAGCAATAAGCTTATTTGACATTTATTAAACCTCAAGAAAAATCTACATACCTTAGCGGAGCAATAAGATTTTAGTTCTCAATGAAACAGGGTAAGCTAAAAAAACTTACCCTTATTTAGACAAAATTACTCTCCGGCCACAACCTTATTTCTTCCTGTGCTTTTGGCCTCATACAAGCACGTATCCGCCACATGCAAGGGATGCGCCGGATCACCATCTTCAGCTCCAGAGTAAATACCAATACTTATGGTAATTTCAATATGCACATCATCAAGATCAAAGGCTGTATTTTC
This sequence comes from uncultured Desulfovibrionaceae bacterium, assembly GCA_964369655.1. Lineage (GTDB taxonomy): Bacteria > Desulfobacterota > Desulfovibrionia > Desulfovibrionales > Desulfovibrionaceae > CAYJAD01. Next base: position 2,845 of record CAYJHU010000058.1, read on the forward strand.
AATATATTTTCGCACACGCTCTGCACCTATTATTGCCTTATCAATCTTCGTTGTGGGCATAATTATAGCAAACTCTTCTCCCCCCCAGCGAAAAAGACGATCGGCAGTGCGGATTTGACTTTCTACCGATTTAGCAACAAATTTAAGGACTTCATCGCCAATGGCATGCCCATACGTATCATTCACCTTCTTAAAATGATCAATATCAATGACCGCAAGAGAATAAGGAACAGAAGTACGCTTTACTCGCGCCATGGTCCAAGCAAGACTGCGATCAAAATCTCGTCGATTGCCAAGGCCTGTTAGAGGATCGGTGAATGAATTTTGCTCAATTCTATGGGCAGCCATAAGCAAAGAAAAATTTGTTTTTTGCCGAGCAAACTCTAAGCACCAAGCAAAGCAAAACGTCCCCAAACATACTATCAGCACACGTGTTTGCATTGTTTCAGTGGGCGCTACTGCCATGATGGAACCAAAACTTGTCTGAAAAAGCAGCAACATAAAAAGATATAAAACCGCAAAGGCATACGTCCCATAACGCAAGCCCATAGAAAAAACCATAATCGTTGGAAAAACCGATATCCAAACCATGGTGCTGCCGTCGCTGGGGCCATTGCAAACGAGTAAATATGATGCAAAAAGAGTTAGACTTACGCCAAGTATAGCTAGAGAAATCAAAGGATTACGGCTTTTATCCACAAGCCATAATAAAGAAAAAGCAACAGGCACACACAATATAAGTAGCGGTACGGTCAATTCTGTTTGCTGAATTAAGTAATCAATCGAAAGACTTATAAGTGCAGAACACAGCGCCACAAAAGCAAGCAATAAAGCTGATATTCTATAAAGAGTTTTGGCGTAAATAACCTTCACGCCATTTTCATAAGAATCTTCAGCAATAAAAACACTAGGCAGATATTTTTGTATCAAGAAGGAAAAGTTTGCATCAGTAGTTTCTGATTCATTGACAACTGTAGCTTCGTTTTTAATACATCTTTCTTCAGCTTTTCGTTCGCGAAGTATACTTGATTGGTGCATGTTTTACCCTAAAAAAATTAATAAAATCATCTTTGAGCAGCTTTTACTCTTTTACAAAATTTTTGACAATGAAATTCATCTATGAAACATTTTTAAGCCTCTGTCAACACTATACAGACAAAAAAAATTTTAACCATTTTCCGGCAAAAATCATTCTATGTAAAAATTTGCATAATTTTTTTTGGGAAAATGTCAGCTCCAAATTAACCTACACTTCAGCTTTGTATACAAAAAAAGCCTTACTCTTTACTTCTGGCTAAGCTCTGTGTTAAATAAAACACAAGCAAGAGAACTTGATGAATACGAACACAACCAACATCAATTTAAATTTTTTATTTTACATAATAACATATTAAAAACTTTCTAGAAAAAAACTAATAATTTTTTAGCAAATTTCTAACAAATTACTGGAAGAAAAAATGAACAAAAAAGACCAAAATCAGCATGAACATTGCTGTCACGAACATCACCATGACCACCACGGCCCCCACGGTCACTGTTGCGACCACCAACATGACCACGCTCACCACCATCACGGACATGGAAAAAAGAAAGAAACCAAGGTGGGAATTTTACTTGCCATGTTCGGCACCACCGCTGAAGAAGCAAGTACCAATTATGAATATATTGAAAGGGAAATCAACAAGCGCTTTCCTGATTTTCCTGTATTTTATTCATATACAGCAGACAAAATTCGTCGCAAGCTCATTAGGCAAGGCAAAGAAGCTTTCTCTGTGAGCCAAGCCCTCATGCACATGTATGATCAAAAATTTACCCACGTTGCTATTCAGTCATTACATACCGTACCAGGTGTTGAATATCATTGGACAAAGCAACAAGCTGAGGCCCTAGTGCATCCACGTAAAGGCTTGCAAAAAATTAGCGTCGGCGATCCACTCATCACCCACCCTACCGTGCTGCATGTTGCGAAGCTCATCCCAAGCTATATACCGCAAAACATTAAGGAAGATGAAGCTATCCTGCTCGTAGGCCATGGAACCTACCATGAAGCACAGGTCTATTATCATGCTCTTGAGGCCCGCATCGCCAACTTCATTCCAAACTGCATCCTCGCAGCGCTTATGGGTGAAAATCTGGGCATCGACCTTGCCATCCAAAAACTTAAGGAAAAAAATTACAAAAAAGTACATTTAGTTCCTTTCATGGGCGTACCAGGACACCACTATCTTCTTGATTTACTAGGAGAACATAGATCATCTTGGAAGTCCATCTTACTCCATGAGGGTTTTGAGTGCGAAGGATATGCCGTAGGCACAGTGGCCCATAAAGATTTCACCCCCCTTTGGTTGCACAATCTACATATTGCTCTTTCAGATCTTGGTGAAGAAGTTTGCCATACTTTACCAAAAATACCCGAAAATGAAGAAATTTACCGCAGAAAAGAAATAAACTACGGTCACGCCCACGATCATTATCATGAACATGATCATAAACATGGCAGCTAAACGAAGGAGTAAATTTGACTTTTTGAGCTTGTGCCAATAGTAACATAATAATAATCTTTTCAATAAGATATCTTAAACAAATAAAAGCCTAGTAAACCATTGAGTTACTTAGAATATTGTTTTTCTAGAAAAAAACTGTAAAAAATCTTTATTTTTAAGCAAGATTTGTGTACAATCGCTAATAATGGCTAGAGGTAGAATATAGAATTTAATTTTATTGGGATTATCAGAGGAGTGTTTATGGAAGCTATTTCAAAGTTGATTACAGACATTCTAAACCCCATCAATGGAATTGTATGGGGTCCAATCATGCTCATTCTCTTGTTGGGCACCGGTTTATTTCTCACATTTTCCTTACGTTTCATCACCTTCATTCGCCTTCCCCAAGGTTTCAAAAAACTTTGGACACACAGAAAAGGCGACAAAACCGCTGAGGGTGAACTTTCTCCTTTCAATGCCTTAATGACAGCGCTTTCCGCCACCGTGGGCACAGGCAACATTGCCGGTTTGGCAACAGCAATCTTTGTAGGTGGCCCCGGTGCACTTTTTTGGATGTTGTGCACAGCCATGGTTGGTATGGCCACCAAATTTGGTGAAGCCTTACTTGCCGTTAAATACCGCGAGGTTACCCCTGACGGTAACGTAGTGGGTGGTCCCATGTACTACATCAAAAATGGTCTTGGACCAAAATGGATGTGGATGGGCACAGCTTTTGCTATCTTTGGTGCTGTTGCCGGTTTTGGTATTGGTAACATGACACAAACTAACTCTATTGCTGGTGCCGTTCAAGCCACCTTCAATATCGACCCGCTTATCACAGCCGGCGTACTAACAATTTTTGTTGGTGCTGTGCTTGTGGGCGGCGTAAAGCGCATTGGCGCCGTTGCCGGTAAGGTTGTGCCACTTATGGCTATTTTCTACATCTTGGCATCCTTACTTGTTGTAATCTTAAAGATTGACCAAGTTCCTCATATCTTCGCTATGATTATTGAGCAAGCTTTCACACCATCCGCAGCTTTTGGCGCATCCATTTGGGCCACCATTCGCTATGGTGTGGCACGCGGTGTTTTCTCTAACGAAGCTGGCCTTGGTTCTGCTCCTATCGCGCACGCTACCGCTACCACTAAAGAGCCTGTAAACCAGGCACTTATCGGTATGCTCGGTACCTTCATTGATACCATCATCATTTGCTCCATGACCGGCTTTGCCATTTTGGCTTCCGGCCTTTTGGACAATGGACCTGGCACAGTCAACGGCGCAGCCTTGACAACCCTTGCCTTTAACACCGTGCTTGATGGCATCTTACCAGCCGGCATGGGTGGTATTTTGGTAACCATCGCTTTGACACTGTTTGCTTTCACCACCATTCTTGGCTGGTGCGTATACAGTGAGCGTTGCGTTATTTACCTCTTTGGCGATAAAGCCTTAAAGCCTTTCCGTGTTCTCTTCACCATCGTAGTGCCTATCGGCGCCTTGGCAAAGCTTGAACTCGTATGGCTCTTGGCTGATACATTCAATGCCTTCATGGCCATCCCGAACCTTATTGCCCTACTCTTGCTCAGTCCTGTTATTTTGGAAACTGTAAAAGACTACAAGGCAAGAGAAGCCAATAACGCGCTTAATCATTAAGATTATACCGCTCAAGGTAATTTAACTTTAGGGAGGGAACCACGTGGTTTCCTCTCTTTTTTCTTATTAAATTTCACCATTAAACAAAGCTAACACCCTAAAATAATAAATATTAACCACAGAACATTTAAAACATATTTTTTTACTTGTAATTACCTATAATATAAGATAGTTTCTCTTTAATGAAAAACGTCTACACAATTATTTGTAATGGGCTAAAAAGATTAAAGTTCTCATCGAAACCGGATACAAGAATGGATTATGACTATTTAATAGTGGGACTTGGCAACCCAGGTACAAAATATAACGGAACACGCCACAATATGGGCTTTATGTTTGTAGATTATTATCTTGAATATTGCACCCATAAAGGCAGAGCAGAAGAGCTTTCCGGTGCAAAATTTAAGTGTGAATTGTGGCGCGTAAAAGAAAATATGCAGTCCCCCTGGCGACTCTTAGCAAAACCACAGACCTTCATGAACTTGAGCGGCGACAGCGTACAGCCTCTCCTTGCTTGGCATAAACTTACGCCGGAAGATCTTATTGTGGTGCATGACGAGCTGGATATTGCTCCAGGGCAGTTACGCTTTAAGTTTGGGGGCGGAAATGCCGGCCACAATGGATTAAAATCCATCACCCAGCGCCTTGGTACAGCAGATTTTTATCGCTTGCGCCTTGGCATTGGAAGGCCGTCAGCTCCGGAAGATGGTGATGTTTCAAATTTTGTTCTCTCCTGGCCCAAGGACAAAGAAAAAGAATGCCTTGAAAATACTTTCCCAAAAGCTACAGAAGTGCTTGATGTTTTTGACAATGAAGGTTTAAAGCCTGCCACAAAACATGCTCTTTCGTTTAAGGACTAGAATTTTCTTTTATACTTTTCCCCAAGAGAAGTGTTTTTCTTGATATTTTTATCACTGTACAAGACACTAAGATATTTATTGTTATATGACTACTAAGATTTTTTCCGCAAACATTTTATTTTTCTCCCCTTGCTTAGTGGAGTTTTCGTGCTTATAATATGTTATCTGTGCTTTACCCTGCCTCACCTACGTTTCCCTGCTTCTTTTATCAGCGCTTCAACGATAGTCACTCGCACGTACATGCACACAGGCCTTGAGTATTCTGAGTAAACATTTTGCATCACCCAAAAAAATGAGAGGCGTACCTTGTTCCAAGCAGATGAGTTAGTTGTATACCCTGCCCAAGGTGTAGGGAAAATTGAGCGCATAGCCCAAGATGAAATTTCTGGGGTGCAGTGTGAATTTTATATTGTTCGCATTGTCTCCAATAATATCACGCTTATGGTACCTGTGCACAATGCGCTTAATGTTGGTTTACGTCCCCTAAGCGATAACGCTAAGGCTAAGGAAATTCTAGATATTTTATGTACTGACGAAGAACTCGCCGTACATACCGGTCAAAATTGGAACCGCAGATTTAGAGAATATTCCGAAAAATTAAAAAGTGTTGATCTTACAGAAGTGGCAAAAGTAGTCCGTGAACTCTTACTTATTGGCAAAAATAAGGAACTTTCCTTTGGAGAGCGCCGCCTACTTGAGCAAGCAATGCTGCTTATCACTTGCGAACTCGCAGAAGTTTTGGGCATGGATGAACCAAGCCTGCGCGAAAAAATTCTTTCTTATTATCCATCTAACATTGTAAAAAACTAAAACCCAAAAGAAGACTGACCTCGCGTATTTTTTGCTTGCTTTTTTCATAAAATGTAGTTAAGTTCCCTTTGCTTCGGGAATCCTCAATGAGTCCATTATATGGGCAACCTAAGTATTTTATAGCAAATGAGTAATTATTACAAAACGCTATAGTAGTTGTATACGAAACTTAAATAACACTATCGGAGTGCCATATTCATTTTTTCATGAAGCACATGGCAAAATATTTATAAGCACACCATCAATAGTAATGTCATTTAAGTTTTTTACAAAAAAAAGCAAAACTTGCATATTTTGCAAATATTTTGTTTTGCTCTAAGACTCCCAATTGCTGTTACCCCATGAAAACTTGCCCCACAAAATAACAAAAACCTACTGCACTAATGGAATTTTATGCGTAAGAAAAAAGAAAGCCCTGAAATAGTTGAAGAAGTAAACGAAAGTGTTCTTAACCTTTCAGAACTTAAGACCAAAACCATGCATGATCTCATGGAACTTGCTGAGCAATATAATCTCGAAAATGCAAGCTCCATGCGCAAGCAAGAATTAATATTCTCCTTATTGCAATCATGCTCATCACAAAACGGAGCCATTTATGGAGATGGTGTCTTAGAAATTTTACCTGATGGTTTTGGTTTTTTACGCTCTCCGCTTTGCAGCTACATGCCGGGAGCCGATGATATTTACGTGTCTCCCTCACAAATACGACGCTTTTCATTACGAAAGGGCGACATAGTTTCCGGACAAATTCGTCCGCCTAAAGATGGCGAGCGTTACTTTGCTCTCCTTAAAGTTACCGACATTGGCATGGAAGCCCCAGAAAATGCCAGAAACCTTGTTCTATTTGATAACTTAACCCCTATCTATCCAGATAATCCCTTGATTATGGAAAATGGGGATAAGAACTATTCCAACAGAATTATTGACCTTATGTCGCCCATTGGCTGTGGACAGCGTGGCATCATTGTTGCTCCGCCGCGCACAGGTAAAACAATATTACTTCAGTCGCTTGCTAACGCAATTAACGCTAACAATCCAGATGTATATCTTATTGTTTTACTCATAGACGAGCGTCCTGAAGAAGTAACAGACATGGAGCGCACAGTTAAAAATGCTGAGGTTGTCAGCTCGACTTTTGACGAACCACCACAAAGACATGTGCAAGTTTGTGAAATGGTGCTTGAAAAGGCAAAACGCCTCGTTGAGCGCAAGCGCGACGTTGTCATCTTGCTTGACTCTATCACAAGACTTGGGCGTGCTTATAATGCCGTCACTCCGCCCTCAGGGCGTGTGCTCTCCGGTGGACTTGATGCCAATGCCTTACAACGCCCCAAACGCTTTTTTGGTGCAGCCCGTAACATTGAAGAAGGCGGCAGTTTAACAATCATTGCCACCGCCCTTATTGACACCGGTTCACGCATGGATGAAGTCATCTTTGAAGAATTTAAGGGTACCGGCAATATGGAAATTTATTTGGATCGCCATCTCTCCGATAAGCGTGTTTACCCTGCCATGGATATTAATCGCTCCGGCACACGCAAGGAAGATCTGCTGCTCGACGAAGAGGTTCTTAACCGTGTATGGATATTGCGCAAAATTCTTTCTCCCATGTCTTCCATTGACAGTATGGAATTTTTGCTTGAAAAAATGCGCGGCACCAAGAGCAATAAGGATTTCTTAAACGGTATGGGAAAATAAGCCCATGACCATCATAGATGTGGTGTTGCTGGTAATCTTAGGCGCGGTCACTTTTCTTATACGTTATTGCGTGAAAAAATTTGACCTTGTCATTCTTGACCCTTGCGGTTGAGGCATAAAATTTGTGCCTAGGCAGGCACTTGAGAAAAAAGACCACAGCAAAACCATGAGATTAAGCTAAAAATAAAAGCCAAACCTAAATACAAGGTTTGGCTTTTTT
>CAYJHU010000059.1:0-10420 GCA_964369655.1 uncultured Desulfovibrionaceae bacterium
ACATTGCCATTGAGCTGACCGTCAAAGCGCTGAATAAATACAAAAAGCTTGCTTGCGTTAGCTGTGTCATCATCCATGGGGATAAGCAATACATTTTGCTTGAGCAAAGAATCCAAAAATACATCCGCAAGAATTCGCCGTATGCCGCCATCTAAATCTTCTGCCCAAGCATTAAACTCGGAGATTTGCACTTCTACGCCTTCATTTTGGCGTAAAATAACCGCATCACGATCTAAGTAGCCGGGAATTTTTACTTCTTGTAAAATTACCTTGGGCATTTTTCTTTTACTTTTGGCTGTATAGCTAAAGGTCGAAGAGACTGTCTTGCTTTCAAGAATGTAAAAAGATGTTGGCTGGCTCTTTCCACAAGCGGTTAAAAGGCATAACAAAGTTAAAGCCATAAACATTTTAAAGAATAATTTTAAGTTATACTCTTGAGAAACAGCAGTGCTTATAACTTTTGCCTTAGTTCTAGTATTGTGCCAAGCGCGCATTAATCGCCTCCCTTTCCTCGTAATAAGGATTCTGGTTTTCGTTCAAGTAATCTTGCTAATTCACGGAAAGAACGTGCCATTTTTGTAATTTCAGACAAGGTAAGCTGTAATTCTTTCAGCGTCTTAGAGTTTGGTGATATTATTTTATTGGCTGAGCCCACAGTTTTTTGTAATTCATTTGCCACAGCAGCAATACTTGTCATGGTTAATTGAAAAGCTGCAATGGCTTCAGGTAATTGCTGGTCAATGGTCGTTGTTGCATCACCAATGGAATTGATGGTGCGCTGCAAATCACTGCGCAAAGATTCTGGATCTGCGGTGAGCTTAGCCGTATTTTCAAGAGTCACGCGTAAGGCAGCAATACTATGATGCAAGTCTTCACTTGTGGTCAGTTTTGCAAAGCCATCAAGGGCAGCACTCAGCGAGCGTGACATACTCTCAATGGGCAAACGCGAAATTGTGCGCTGTAACTCATCAAATGTAGAAGGTATAGTGGGAATTTCATGGGTATGGTCGGCAGAATGATAGCGAGCCGGCGCCTCTGGGAAAAAATCAAGCTCTACTTCGTATTGGCCGGTTACAAAACTGCGCATATGCAAACGCGCACGCAAACCGCGCTGAATCATACGCTGCATAAGCATGGCTCTGGCCTTATCAGAAATTTCCTCTGCATCTTTGTCCATTACAACGCTATTGGCATTGATGACAATGTGCACAGGGATGGTTACTTCTTCATCTCGTGGGTTTGAAACCAATTGAATTTTTGTGACTTTTCCGAGAGGCACACCACGGAAAACCACCGGCGCACCTAGAGAAAGGCCACTTACGGAGCCATCAAAGTACAAGACATATTTTTCTTGAGAGCTAAAAATATCCCTGCCCCCAAGGGTAATGAGACATAATGCCAAGAAAATTAGCGCTCCAAGGACAAAACCGCCGACTTTTGCTTTTTTTGTTTTTTTCTGCATATCATATCCTAACATATGAAAGGCTTGTGCAATTTTCTTTTAGACAAGCACACATTTATTTTATTTGCAGGGGAATATTATCCCCAAATTTATTATGCTATAAGCTCATGCTCACCGCGCGTTAAAAAATTTAAGACCACAGGCGGTGTGTCGGGAGCATGCAAAAGCTCTGTAGGATTGCCAAGACTGGCCATACTTTGCGACTTAGCATCAATATACAAAGCCGTGTCAGCAATGGCAAAAAGCGAGGCCAATTCATGCGTAACCACCACAAATGTTTTTTTAAGACTATCGCGCAACTCCAAAATAAGATCGTCCAAAGTGCGAGCACTCACCGGATCAAGCCCAGCGGAAGGCTCATCTAAAAAGATAACTTCAGGATCAAGAGCAAGGGCTCTGGCAAGTCCCGCACGCTTACGCATACCGCCACTAATTTCTGAAGGATAATAATCCCCAAAGCCTGCTAATCCTGCTAAAGCAAGCTTAAGTTCAGCCTGCTCACGAATTTCTTCATCGCTTAAATAAGTATATTGCTCAAGGGGCAGGGCAACGTTTTCTGCAAGAGTCATGGAGCTCCATAGCGCCCCGCCTTGATATAAAACTCCAGCACAGCGCATAATCTCTTGGCGAGATTCTTCATCCCCCGGCCAAAAATACATATCGTTATATTGCACAGAGCCAAAGCTAGGTTCTTTTAATCCCATAAGAGTGCGTAGCATCGTGCTTTTTCCGCATCCGCTACCGCCCATAATGATAAAAATTTCCCCTTGGTGCACATCAAAATTCATATCACGCATGAGCACACGACTGCCAAAGGAAATCTCTAAATCACGTACGGCAATGATAGTTTTATTCTCCACTCTTAGACCTCAAGCACATTACAAATAAAGGTAATAATCGCAGTGGCCACAATAATCCCCACAATGGAAGTAACCACCGCGGCCGTGGTGGCTTGCCCCACCGCCGAGGCACTGCGCCCGCAACGCATACCTTGATAGCAACCGGCAATAGCAATAATAATCCCAAATGTGGTGCCATATACAAGGCCTATCACAAGCTGATCAAAGGTGACATATTGAATGGTTGCATTAATATATTCTTGGGGGCTTAAATTCAGCATAAATACCCCCACCAAAAAACCACCCAAAACTCCCATAAAATCAGCATATAAAGTCAAAAGCGGCGCCATGAAGATGAGGGCAAACATACGCGGTAAAACTAAAAAATCCACAGGCGAAAGACCAAAAGTCTTGAGTGCGTCCACTTCTTCATTAACCTGCATAGTGCCAATGAGCGCCGCATACGCTGCGCCAATGCGTCCGCTCATGACAATGCCCACCATGACCGCGCCCATAACGCGTAAAGTTCCAATACCAACCAAGGGCGCCACAAAGCTTTCTGCGCCAAATTGTGTTAATTGAATAGCCCCCACAAAGGCTAAAATAAGTCCAAAAAGAAGATTGGTTATGGCTACAATGGGTAATGATTTAACTCCGCACTCTTCCAGTGCGTCCCAAAAATCCTCACTACGCATGTCGGCCTTGCCGAGAATAAATCGCCATACCCCAAAGCATATTTCACCAAAAAAATCAAAAAATTCATTGGCGGCCAGCGGAATAGCTGAAAACTTTGCATAAATTCTATTAAAAAATCCGGCCGAACGCGCTTTATGGCGCACCTCTTCATTATTGCGAATCTTAAAGCTCATCTGCAAAAGTTTTTGTAAGCCATCAGGCAAGGCAGATTCATCAAGCGCCACATTATTAAGTTTGGCAAAATTCACAATGCGCACCACCAAAGCAAGTAATGACGTATCCCATGCTTCAAGATTTTCCACCTGCAACACAACATTTTTAATTTGCGGCTCCTGCATGGCTTTGAATAATTGCTCAACAGGTGGCAAAGGCTGAGCGATATTCCACCTGCCGGCAAAAGAGACATCAAGCTGTTCGCCTGCTCTTTTTACAATTATTTGTGCAGAAGTATGCATATTAAGCATCAGAAATTTATATCCTTGAAGGTGTACATTTTCGCGGTAAGTTCGGTAGTGAACCAGCCTGTGAGCACCATGCCTTAACTTTTCGGACTTGGCAACCGCTCACAGGCATATTTTTATTATTACCTAGACGCTCACACTTTCGCCTGGCTTAAGCGCTATGCACTCACAATGCGGGGCGCGGCCTGCAAGCTCTTTTGTAAATGCTTGTACGTTGGGGTCAAGGGCAGGAAATGTCCCAAAATGCATGGGAATAACTTTTTTTGTTTGCAATAATTCACAAGCCAAGGCCGCTTGCCTTGCGTCCATGGTAAAAACGCCGCCTATAGGTAAACATGCAATATCAATGGGATACAGTTTTCCCCAAAGTTGCATATCACCAAAAAGAGCTGTATCTCCAGCATGATAGAGCACCGTGCCACTAGGCATACGAATAATAAAACCCACCGGCACGCCGGTGGCAGAAGTATGCAAGGCCGGCACCATGGTCACATCAAAGCCCTTATGGCTCACCGTACCGCCAATATTAAAACCAATAGTATTAAGCACTTGCTCTGCAGGCACGCCTTCTTGAATAAGCTGACACGCCGTCTCAACCACTGCACCAAGCGCAGCTTTATGCTTTTTGCAAATCTCCACCGCTTGCCCCACATGGTCAGCATGATCATGGGTTACAAGCACCATATCAATGGGCGGCAAATCTGCAGAAGCTATGGTTGCCGTTGGACATCCATCAATAAAAGGATCAATAAGCACATGAACACCATCATCTTCTATCAAAAAAGCCGAGTGCCCAAGCCATGTTATTTTTGCCATAAACTTCTCCTTTATATAAAAGACAAAATATGTTGTGAATCACTAAAAACAAGACGTGCTGATTATATAGCCTTTCTCCCGCTTGACAGCAAGCCCTAAGCGGTATAGGTAAATCAAGCATTTTGCGCCCGTAGCTCAGTTGGATAGAGCGTTGGCCTCCGGAGCCAAAGGCCGTGTGTTCGATTCACGCCGGGCGCGCCAATAAAATCAAGCAAACTCCTTAAAATCATTGAGTTTTCATCGAAATGGTTTACGACTTGTCACCGTAAACCATTTTTTTATTAAAACAAAGAGGCTACTATGAATCAAGCTTTACTTATTCATCGTCTTCCTCTGCTATTTGGCGACAGTAAGCTGCTTTTTTTGCATCTTTCTCAATACCGTCACCATCTTCATACAATTGCGCCAAGGCTTCAGCAGGTACTGTAGCGGCTTTTTCCGTTGCTTTTTCATACCAATAAATTGCCGCTTCCATATCTTGCTTTATGCCCTCAGCATGATGATATGCGCGAGCAAGGGGTATTTCCCTTTATCATAGGCCGTTACAGCTTTTTCATACGCAGCTTCCGCCGAAGATTGAGGATCGCCCGTGGAATGCTTTGGCATAGCAGACAAAGGTGATACCGCATCGCCAGTGTTCATGGTATTTTTTTTAGATTTATCACTGCGCCAAAAAAACAACACAACAGCAATGCCCCCAACGTCTTAATCCATAAAAACTCATTTGATAATAGATCTTGCATAAAAAATTCTTTATGTTTTGGATGATTATTGCCTTTAGTCGGCTTTTTTGCAGGTGAGGGAAAAACTTTTGCTAACGCCAAAAAATTTTCCTCTCCCCTACATCCCTTCCCTTTCAAAACGCGACATTGCTCATCAGAAAAATCTTTCACTTTAAATTGAGCATTTCTACACAATAATTTTTTCCATAGTTGAAGATAAAAAAATTGTAGAAAATTTCAACTCAAATCCGAGGCCTTGGTAACGCCCAAGGTGTGACTTTGCACAGCAAATTTTAAGTTTTCATAAAATAGGACTTTGTGCATTAAGTTGCAAAGTCTTTTCTTATTTTTAACATATTAGGAATTGTGTTTATTAAAAACAAATTTATATCTTCCCGCGCTAAATATTTTTCCCTTTAAATGTCAATATATAGATATTTAACAAAGCTTGTTTCTAATAATAAAAATTTATAAGACAATCAAAATTTATTTATAAGCATTGTTCTATTTATATTGTGAAACAAAATACAATAGACTAAAACAACAATTTTTTGTTGTTGTTTTAACAAAAAATAAACATTTGTATTCTTTTTTTTGCTTCTATATAAAAAGACTTGCACATAACATACAGACTTAACAAAGAAAAAAAACATGTATACAATAAAAAGTGCGTGAAATAGTATTTAAAGCTTATACCATCGAGACTAAAAATGAAATTACGCTATATAGAAGTTTTTTTAGCTTTAGCACAAACACCAAATATGCGCGACGTTGCACACAATCTTTTTGTATCGCAAGCCTCCATCTCCAGCACCCTGCGCGACCTTGAAGAAGAAATTGGCGTATTACTTTTCGACCGTCTGGGACGCAGTATTCATCTTAATGAAAACGGGCGCATCTTACGAAAGCGCCTTGAACCTTTGTACCAACAACTCACCAATGCCTTTTCTGGCCTTTCCACCGAGGGGCTTATGGGCAAGCTCTCCCTTGGGGTTTCTTTCACCCTTTCTAACTGGGCTGTACCGCAAGTTGTGTATAATATGAAGAAAAATTTTCCCCACGTGGAATTAGACTGCCAAGCTCAAAGCACGGCAGAAATTATGCGCAAAGTGGAAAGTGGGCATTGGGATATGGGCTTTGTGGAGGGCAATGTAAATACGGCAGATCTCAAAGTATCATACCTTGGCAGTGAAGAGTTGGTCATTGTAAGTTCCGATAAAAATCTTGCAGGAAAAGCAAGACACATGGAAGACCTCATGCAAAGGCTTTGGATATTGCATGAACGTGGCACCAGCACAAGTACAAGGGAAATTCTTTTACAAAACCTTGCCCCCATTGGTTTGCACCCCAAGCAATATTTAGAAATGCCACACACCAATGCCATCAAGCGTATTTTGCAAAATCCAGACACACTGGCCTGCTTATCTCCTCATACGGTGGAGTTAGAGTTACGACATAACGAATTATACGTTGTTCCCATCATTGGAATGCACTTTAAGCAACATTTTTACTGTGTAGAACGTGCAAACGCAACACTTACACCTTTACGAAAAATGCTTATGGAAGAAATCAAAAGCATTATTCAAAAATAAAACCAAATAAACCCAAATAACCCACGGAGGAAACATGAAACACAACATTGCCTTGCTAAAAGTTTGCATCAGAAAGCTTTTAGTATGCACACTTTTTAGCCTTATGGCTGTAACCTTACATGCAAAAGCCTCTTTTGCCCTCAGCGAAAAAGAAAGATGCCCCACAGAAAAATATGATTCCGTCACTGTGCAGGGTATATACCTTGGCTGGCAAATTCCGTTTAGCCCCGATGGCACCATTACTGTGCGCTTGCGTCACAGCCACGCCCCCTTGCACATCATCGCCACAGAAACCAGAGCGCGACATCTTTTTAATCGTCAGTACAATGCTCCTGTGGAAGTTACTTACGACTTTATTCAAGTCTACACCAAGGAAGAAAATAGATGCCGTCAATTCTATATTCTAAAAACAGGTAAGATTCTTCAAGAAAAAGAAAAATCAAAAATTACCCAATAACAGACCGTTCCAAAAGTGTAACTTGCTTTATCAGACTCGTTTTTTACTCTGATTGCGTATCTTTTTACTACTTTCCTTGTGTAAAAAACTTTATTTTGTACATTTTACACCTTTTGAACGGCCTGTAAAAAAACTTTCAACAACCTGAAATAGAATATTTTATTTCATATTTTGTAAATTTTTTGACACATCGGAGTAAACAATGACTCTCAGTCTTACAAAGGCATCCTTTTTACGCGTAGGGGTAGCAGTGGGCTTACCCTTATCTTTTTTTCTAATCCCCATCACCGACGCATATACCTATGAATTGCGCATATTCTTTGCCATAACTCTTTTTTGTATGCTTTCTGTTGCTTTTGAATTTTTTGACACAATTATTCCGGCAATTTTGCTCCCAACCATGTATTTATTAAGTGGCATTGCTCCGTCAGAGGTGGCTTTTGGCTCTTGGACAAGCAATACAACATGGATGATGCTTGGCGCCATGATTTTAGCTAATGCTCTTGAAGAATGCGGTTTACTTTCACGCATAGCCTATTGGTGCGTACTGCGCTGCGGTGCTAGCTATCGAGGAGTTGTGTACGGCGTATTCATAGCCGGCACCATCATTAACTTTATCACATTTTGCCAAGCCTTTATTGTAATGATGGTTTTAGGCTATGGCATCATTGTGGCTTTAAAGCTCAAAGCTTCCAAAGAGAGCGCCCTCTTGTGCTTTGCCATTATGCTTGGAGGTCAAGGCGCACCAAGTAGCTTCTTATATAATCCTGGCTTTCTTGCCCTAGCAGAAGAAGGCATACGTCAAGTTGTCCCCGGCTTTACGGCTGTTTGGTACGAAATGCTTTTTTATAATGGTATAATTTTCTTTTTCTTCCTTGGACTTCTTTGGCTCTTTACAACACTCTTCAAAGCAAAAGACGTAACCCTACAAGGCGGGAAGGAATATTTTGAAAAAGCTTATGCCGACCTAGGGCCACTTTCTTCCAAGGAAAAAAGCGGCATTGCCATTGTCACCATTCTTATGTCCTATCTCTTTACCGTGCCTTGGCATGGCTACCCCGCGGCCTATGGCTTTATGACCCTACCCTACCTTCTCTTTTTACCTTTTATTAAAGTGGGTACGGCAAAGGCCATTAACAAAACCAACTTCGGCATCTTTTTCTTTATGATTAGTTGCCTTGGCATTGGCACTGTGGGCGGTGAGTTAGGTTTTGGGAATATCATCTCCAGTGTCGTAACACCTATGCTGGAAGGAACCCCTGTACTTCTTTCCTTGCTCATAATGATGGCTTGCGGCGCAGTGGCAAACTTCTTTATGACCCCTTATGCCATGATGGCCGGTCTTTCCTATCCCTTTGCACAAGTTGGTGTAGACCTTAGCTTAAACCCCATGGCAACCATTATGACCCTGGTGGCTTCGTGCGACTTAATTCTCTTCCCTTTTCAAGTGGCACCATACTTACTTTTGTATGGTTATGGTATGATAACCATGAAAGAATTTTTAACTTTTAATATAGCTAAAATTGCTCTTACTGTAGTATTTTTCTCTTGCGTAATGTATCCTCTTTGGAATTTATTTGGATTACTATACGCAATCTAAATATTTTTTTATAAACTTAAATACACTTTCCATTTTATTTGATATTTTTTCAAAGAAAATGGAAAGTGTATTGTTTTACTTATTAGTATAATCACAAAAACAAATTATTTTTTATCTTTAAATGTGCACTTTGGGCATTCAATATTATATGATTGATGCAGGCGTAAGCGCATTTTCTCAGCTATACGTTTTTCTTCTTCACTTTTTTCTATTTTTTTTACTTCAGGCATAATAAGCTCCTTAAATTTTAATTTCCCTACGTAGGAAACTCAATCTACCACGAAATTAATCTCTGTCAATTACACTGCTTGCAATATAATCCAATCAGCTTGATAAAATTTTGCTATTGGTCACTTAATCATTAAACTTATAGCTACATAAATTAACGATAAGCCCATTTGTAGCCAGCACGACTCATGGAAATATTACACTCAAAGTGAACGTGGTAACAAGCTTGATGGATTCTTCTTCCTCAGAGTATGCCTTGTTCATAAGCTTGCGAAATATCATCGTTGATATTTTGTGCCTATTTCAGTTTACTAAACCGGCTAAAGCATATGTTTTTTTGAACATCAAAATTTCAAGGTTATTATCAAATACATTCTTGGGTAATTGATAGAAGTTAACCAAGGGTAAAGTCTAAAATTTGCATGGGTGTTATCAACAATTAATTACTTGTAAAAACATCTGCTTGCCCCTAGAATTACTTCACCTTATTCTTAGCAACTAACTCTAAACTATCGGTGAAAGGTACATCCATGCCAAAAAAATCGCAACAGATTGATATTTTAATCAATGTTTTTGGAAAACCTTGGCAAACTGCCCTTGCCTTACTCTCTCTGCTTGAGCATTGTGGTCAGCACATTGATAAAATTTACTTTCATGAAGAATATGCCACCTCAGAATTTGAACGCAATAACCATGATATATTATTAAATTATCTTCCTAAACCCGTAATTCACTTTAGGCCGCCTTACTGGCTTTCAAGCCATACCGCCGAAGAAGAGCGCCTAAAAGAAGAAGACTATCGTCTTTCCATGCGCTATCAGTATGGCTTTGAAAATTCAGGCAAAAACTTCGTACTTCTTATTCATAATGACATTGAAGTCTTAGGTGACATTGTTCAAGAATATTTAGCAAGCATTGAAGACGCCACGGCCATAGGCGAGCTTGGGCAATGTTGGTGGTGCCCTGCCGGGCAGCTTGGTTATTGTAATTCAAGTAATTATGAGAATTTTAAACCTAAGTATCACCAACTTATGTATATTTACAATAACAATATGGACTATACCGAAAGGCGTGCTTACAATCTTGGCCTCAAGCAAGAATTTTGGGAAAGACCATGGCCGCTGCCGGAATGCCGTATTAATGAATGGTGTATGCTCATAAATCTTAACAAAGCGCGTCCAGACTCAATGCCTTATGGCCCAGCGCGTCCCTTGGGAGGGCAATTTGCTTCCGGTGCAAAAATTGGCGAAGATTGGGAACATATTGTAAATCTTGATACAGGTGTGCAATGGTTTAGAGATTTACACAAATTAGGACACAGCTTTAAGCACTATCCTATTGAAAAATTCATTGTTCATGACAGGCGCGGACGAGTTGCCCTTGGGAGCCCCGAAAAATATATTCATAATGAAACCGTGGCAAAGCTTAAGGTACAAAAAATGTTTCCCGACTATTATTCAAAAGCCTATAAAAAATAATTGTGCAAAATTCTTAAAATTTGACATTATAACTTATATCTCATATTTACAAGAAATTGTAGCTAAGAT
>CAYJHU010000060.1:0-10416 GCA_964369655.1 uncultured Desulfovibrionaceae bacterium
AGCGCCTCCCAATACTTTATCGAATGATTAGTTTTTGACATTAAGAAAAAATATATGAATACAAAAGATATACAATTGCGTATGGGTCGCATCGGCTACCTCAATGTCTTGCCCATCTACTACCCTTTGGAATCGGGGCGCATAGCCCATGAATTTGAAATAATTTCCGCACCGCCTGCAGTGCTCAATACCATGCTAGCGCGGGAAGAATTGCATTTATCATCTGTCTCATGTTTCGAGTATGCTAGAAATCCAGAACAATACTACCTTATAGAAGATCTTTCCATTGGCTCGCGCGGGCCGGTCATGTCGGTGCTTTTGCTGTCATCTTGTCCCATAGAGGAGCTTAATGGTGAAGATATCCTTATTACAGGAGAAACGGCAACTTCTGTGGCTTTATTACGACTTTTGTTACGGCGTAAGTATAATTTGGAGTGTACGTTTAGTGTTGGTAATGTGAGCCAAGCACTACTTATGGGAAAAAGCCCCAAGGCCTTTTTGGCTATTGGTGATGAGGCTTTGCGTTTGCGTAAACATGAGGCGTATCCCTATGTCTTGGATTTAGCAGAAGAGTGGCGAGCATGGACAAATCTTCCTTTTATTTTTGGCCTTTGGGCGGTAAGCCGTAAAGCTGCTGACAAAAAGCTTTTTAACGCTGACCCTGCCTTGCTATTTCATAAGGCGCGTGAATGGAGCTTTGCCAATATGGATGTGATTTTGGATTTAACAAAATATGGCTGTCCGCTAACGCGCGAGGAATTGCACAGTTATTATCATCAAGGACTGCTTTATACTTTGCGCGAAGATGAATTGCGTGGTTTGGAGCTTTTTTATGAAAAGCTTGCCGAGGAGGGGATGATTGTGAAAAAACCTACTTTGGAATTTTATCATTTCTAGCTTGTCTTTTGGTAAAATCCCATTTATTTTATGGCATTCTCAAAAGAGGTGGGGTGAAGCATGTATATAATTACTGGCGGCGCTGGTTTTTTGGGCTCTGCGCTCATATGGGCATTAAATGCACAGGGAATAGATAATATTTGGGTGGTGGATAATTTATCTACTTCAGATAAATGGAAAAATCTTAACGGCTTGCGTTATGCCGGCTATGAGCACCGCGATACTTTTATTCAAAAAGTACGAAAAAAAGGCTTAAGTCCTGCCGTGCGGGGTGTGGTGCACTTTGGGGCTTGTTCGGATACCACAGAGCGCGATGCGGATTTTTTGATGCGCAACAATGTGGATTTTAGCATTAACCTTTGCAGTGCCGCCATGAAGCATGGCGCGCGCTTTATCAATGCTTCTTCTG
This sequence comes from uncultured Desulfovibrionaceae bacterium, assembly GCA_964369655.1. GTDB lineage: Bacteria > Desulfobacterota > Desulfovibrionia > Desulfovibrionales > Desulfovibrionaceae > CAYJAD01. The sequence goes on from CAYJHU010000060.1 coordinate 1,307, forward strand.
CCTCCACCTATGGCGATGGAAGTCTTGGCTTTGTTGATGCTGAAGAAGCGCTTGCTAGCTTGCGCCCATTGAATATGTATGGATATTCCAAACAACTTTTTGATATGTGGCTTGTGCGCACAAAAAATATTCGGCGCGTGGCAAGTCTTAAATTTTTTAATGTGTATGGCCCCAATGAATATCATAAAAACGCTATGCGTTCAGTAGTTTGCAAGGCTTTTGAGGAAATTTCAAACACAGGTAGCTTACGTCTTTTTCGCTCCACTGTGCCTGAGTATGCTGATGGCGGACAAATGCGTGATTTTGTTTATGTTAAAGATTGCAGTATGATAGTGCAATGGCTTTTGCAAAAAACTAAAGTAAACGGCATATTTAATGTGGGTACGGGCAAGGCTCGCACCTGGAATGATCTTGCGGCGGCGGTGTTTGCAGCCATGGGAAAAGATGTGAATATTAAATATATTGACATGCCTGAGCTTTTGTGCGATAAATATCAAAATTATACTGAAGCGTGCATGGATAAACTCCTTGCCAAGGGCGCTCCAGCTTGCGCCTATAGTTTGGAAGACGGAGTCAGGGAATATGTGCAAAAATATCTTATGGGGCATAAATATTTAGATGCTTTAGAATCCTAGGGGAGAGTAGAAATATATGTGTAAAAAAATGTTCAGCCGATGTCGTAGTGCACTACACTGCTGTGTTTTGGTGGTGGGTGCCTTCTTTTTTATTATGGGCGTAGTTGATTCATCTGCAAGTGAGCAGAGCGAGAGCATAACATATGCGTGGAGCACACATGTGGGCCCACTTGATGCGCATGACTATGGCGCCAACATGATGTTTGCGCAGGCCTTTGTGTATGAGCCACTGGTGCAATATGGCAAGGGCGGCGAAATTTTGCCGGCGCTGGCAACGCAGTGGAAAGTTTCTGAGGATAAAAAGGAATATGTATTCACTTTGCGTCAGGGTGTAACTTTTTCTGACGGAACAGCCTTTGATGCCAAGGCCGTGGTGGAAAATTTTGATACGGTTTTTAAGCGCAAGGAGCGACACGCATGGCTTGGGCTTATTGAGCGCATTGCCTCCTATAAAGCTATAGATGCCAATACCTTTTCTCTTACTTTGACCACACCTTATACTGCCACATTGCAGGAGTTGACCTTTGTGCGTCCACTTCGCTTTATGTCGCCCAAGGCTTTACTAGAAAAAGCAAATAAGGGCGGAGAGTTTCGTCCGGTTGGCACAGGCCCTTGGATTTGGCAAGAGCGTGTAAAAGGGCAATATGATCTTTTTGTGCGCAATGAAAAATATTGGAATGCCACAAAAAATTGGGCATCCCTGCCGAAAAAACTTATTGTGAAGGTCATTCCCGATACTGAGGCGCGCGCTGTGGCTTTTGAAACTGGAGCGGTGGATGTGCTTGCTACGGTTATGGGTGACCACGGCACGGCGGATATCACTCCCAACGCTTATGCTCTTTTTTCTAAGGACAGTGCCAAATATGCAACCACGCATTCTGAGCCGCGCAATACTCGTTTTATTGCCATGAATTCCGGAGTTGCACCTCTTAATGATAAAAAAGTTCGTCAGGCCATAATGCGCGCCATTGACAGAAAAAGTATTGTAGAAAAAGTTTTGCTTGGGCAAGAGCTTGAGGCAGAGCAGCTCATGTATGCCAGTTTGCCATATTGTGATGTGCAGCTTAAGCCTTATGGATTTGATGTGACAAAGGCAGAAGCTTTGCTGGATGCGGCTGGTTGGAGAAAAGTTGAGGGCAAGCCCTTTCGCCAAAAAAATGGCAAGAATTTGCGCCTGACCTTAAAATTTGTGGCGCATGAAAGTTTACAGCGCGTTATCGCACAAGTGGTGCAAAGTAACTTGGCACAAGTTGGCATACAGCTTGAGCTGGTAGGGCAAGAAGGCGTGGCTTTTATGGAGTCTCAACGCGTGGGGAATTTCGACCTTGTTTTTGGCAATAGTTCCGGTGCACCGTACGCTCCTTTTTCTTACTTAAGCATTATGCAAGTGCCGGGGCATCCAGAGTATCAAGCGCAAAAGCATATTGACGAAAAAGCTTTGCTTGATAAAGCCATGGCGGATGCCTTGCAAGCCACAGAAGAAGTTCAGCTCAAAGAAGCCTTTGCCAAAGTTTGGCAAATCATACATGAGGCAGAAGTGTATGTGCCTTTAAGTTTTATGGTGGATAAAGCGATTTTCCCTGTGACGAAAGTAAAAAGTTTTCAATTCGCTCCTGTTTCCTATGAATTGGAGCTACATAAAGTGGAAAAGCTACAGCCTAAAAAATAAGGGCTGTCCTTTACGCCTTGGGAAAATATGTATTATTTTAGCTTTATAGTGCGCAGGCTCTGTGCTGTCATCCCGCTTTTAGTCGGCATTTCTTTCTTTGTGTTTCTGTTGTTACGCATGGGGGAAGCCGATGCGGCCTTGGCGCACATCCGAATTTCGGGACTTGTGCCAACGGAAAGTGCTTTGGCCTTGGCGCGTGAAGAGCTGGGGCTAAATTTACCCTTATGGCAACAATACTTAGAATGGCTAAGCTTTGCTGTGCGCGGAGATTTTGGACTTTCCTATGTATCTGGGCAATCGGCCATGGGTGAAATTCTCTCCTATTTACCGGCGACGCTCAATTTGGCCTTTTGGGCTATTTTGTTGACGCTTGCAGGCAGTATTCCTCTCGGTATTATTGGCGCCATCTATAAAGATCGCTGGCCGGATATATGCATCCGAATCTTTTCCTTTAGTGCGGTTTCCATGCCTTCGTATTGGCTGGGATTTTTGCTTATTTTTCTTTTTGCACGCTTGTGGAATATTTTACCGGCCATGGGAAATACGGAACCATTTTCCTTAATTTTGCCGGTATGTACTTTAGCATTCATGTCGCTTGGCATCAATGCTCGACTGGTGCGCGGCGCTGTGCTTGAACATATGCATAGTCGTGCTGTTACCTATATGCGTGCACGTGGTTTAGGATTTTGGCGTATTTGGCTACATATTTTACGCTCGGCTTCCCTCCCTGTGCTTACGGCTTTAAGTATGTATCTTGGTGAATTACTTGGCGGTGCGGTCATTGTGGAAAGTATTTTTAATTGGCCCGGTGTGGGGCAATATGTTGTTTCTGCAATTTATAATCATGATTATCCGGTAATTCAAGCTTTTGTGCTGGTTATGGTAGGCATTTTTGTGGGAATAAATTTATTGGTGGACATACTGTATGCCTTTGTGGATCCACGCCTCGTCCTTGGACAGAAAAGGGCAGGGAGAAAACTAGCATGAACCATAAATTCTTTTTGGGCACCACCAAGGCTGTAATCGCAGTAACTATTTTTGTTGTGCTTTTGGCAAGCGTGCTCTTGGGGCAATTTTTTGTGGCGGATGATGCCAATGTGGTGAATCTTGCAAAACAGTTTTTGCCCCCAAGCGGCGAACATTTTTTGGGTACGGATCACCTTGGTCGGGATGTTTTTTCGCGCCTTTTGCTTGGAGCGCGCTATTCTTTATTGACGGTGGGCGCCATTTTATTGCTACTTGTGACCTGTGCCACTGTCCTTGGGGCTTTTACTGCCATGATTGGCGGTATTTTTGATACCATATTAATGCGAATTTGCGACGGAATGATGGTTTTTCCTACCATTGTTTTGGCGCTTTTTTTAATTTCTGTTCTTGGGGCGGGCTTAAGTAATTTGGTGCTTGCCATCAGCATTACACATATGGCGTGGTATATACGGCTTGTGCGTTCTTACGTGCTTTCGCTAAAAAATCGGGAATATGTGTTGGCTTCGCAAAGTATGGGTGTAAGCCGAGCGCGTATTATTATTCGTCATTTTCTGCCGGCGGTGTTGGCTCAAATGTGTATTTTGGCGAGTTTGGATGTGGGGCATATGCTTCTTCATGTGGCGGGTTTGTCCTTCTTGGGCCTTGGCATTCAGCCGCCAACGCCTGAGTGGGGCGTTATGATAGCCGAAGCGCAAGGCTATTTGCGCACCCATCCTGAGCTCATACTCTATCCCGGCCTGATGATATTTTTAACCACGGCCGCCAGCAATTTACTTGGGGATGCACTGCGCGATAGACTTGACCCAGCTTTGCAACATGAAGGAAATGAGAGTATAAATAATGTGTAAAGCCAGAAATATGCTCACAATCAAGAATTTAAGCATAGCCGCAGGACAAAAGTCTTTATTGCAAAAGGTTTCGCTTGCTTTAGGTGCTGGTGAGAGTCTTGCGCTTATGGGAGCAAGTGGGTCAGGAAAATCCTTGCTGGCTTTGGCTTGCATGGACTTATTGCCTCTTAATGTACAAAAAATCCAAGGCGATATTGCATTTGAGGGGGCAAGGCCTGCCATTGTAATGCAAAACCCTGCTGACTGTTTTGATCCTCTTTTTCGTGTGCGCAGTGTTTTTGAAGAAACATTTAGCGCAAAAGTTCAAGGCGTTGTGGTTAAAGATTCAGAAGAGTTTATAACCTCCCTCTTGTTGAAGGTGGGCTTTGTCCATCCGCAGGAAATTCTAAATAAATATCCCTTTGAATTAAGCGGCGGCATGTTGCATAGGCTCATGTTGGCTTTAGCATTGGGCGGGGTTATTTTGGGTAAAGTGCATTGTGTCATAGCTGATGAACCTCTTTCAGGTCTTGACACGCCCTCCAAGGTGTATTTACTTGAATTGTTGAAGAAACTTCAGCAAGAGTATGGTTTTGCACTTCTTTATATTGATCACGATTTAAATGCCGCGCAAACGGTGGCCAAGCGCCTTGCTGTTATGCACTGCGGAAGCATTGTGGAAGAAGGAGACTTTGCGCACTTGCTACAAGCCCCAAAGCACGAAGCCACACAAAGCTTGGTGCAAGCCTTTAAGCGTGCGAATACCCTTAGAGTAAAGGAATCATTTACACCTTCCGAAAGTGCGGAGCCCATATTGAAGGTTTGTAATATAAGTAAATTATATTATGGTGTTTCGGCTGTTGATGGCGTAAGTTTTGACCTTTATAAGGGGCAAAGTCTTGGTCTTGTGGGGGCTAATGGAGCCGGAAAAAGTACGCTTATTCGCTTACTTTTAGGGCTTGAAGATGCAGATGCGGGGCACACCTCTTGTTTTGGGCATAGGGTGCAAAAAACCTATGCAAAAACTGAGTGGCGCAAAGATTTGCAGGTGATGTTTCAACACGCACGCCTTGCGGTGAATCCACGCATGCAGGCGCAAGATATTTTGCTGGAGCCTTTACTTGCGCACTTTTCATCTAAGCTAAATAAACAAGAAAAAGAACGGAAAGTACACGAATTATTAGAGCTTGTAGAGCTTCCAAGCCTTTTTGCCAAAAAATATCCTATGAATATGAGTGGGGGACAGTTGCAAAGACTGTGTCTTGCGCGCGCTTTAGCCCTTGAACCAAAAATCGTCATACTTGATGAACCCTTGGCAGATTTAGATGCCGCCGTAGCTGAACTTTTGCAAGAAAAGCTCCAAGAATTACAGAATAAATTAGGGCTTTCCTATATCTATATTTCGCATGATATTGGATCTATTTTGCGAATGTGCGATACCGTCTGTGTGCTTGAGCGTGGACAATTGGTAGATACGTTCAAAAGTTGTGCTTTTGCGCAAAGTGAGCGGCATAAAGCTTTTCAAGATTTATATGAGGCAAGTTTTATAAGAAAAACTCATGCTGATTAAATATAAATGCATTTTAACACTTTTTTCCTTTCTTTTTTCTTATATTTTTTGTAAAATAAACCTCAAATAAGAAAATCAGAAAAAAAGTTTCAATATGTTACTTGGTTAAAGTATGTGCTCACTTTTTTTTGGGTATTATTCAAAAAAAGCTACTAACCCCCTTGCAAAAATATGTAGTATAATATATAGTTAATTCACTGTACAGTAGGTGTTAGTAGTTTTAGGAGTGTGAGAGTTTTTTAGTATTTTAGTATTCATCTTGTGAATACAAACAATCGAGGTGTCTATGAGTTTGGTAACACATAAAAACGCTTCCTCTTTAAAAGGAAAGTCGAATGTAGGAAAATCGTCAAGTAAAGGCATTAATGCCCTTACGCGCGAGATGAAAAATGAATTTTATTATAACCCCATCTGGATAACAGATATTTCGCGCGAGTGGGAGGAGCAATTACATCTAGCCCACTATAGGAGCTTTAAGGCCAAGGAATTTATACCTTCAACTTTAGATGGCAAGGGGGTAACGCCTGGCTTTTATTATTTAAAACATGGTAAAGCGCGTGCTGTCTTTGAGCACTATGATGGTAAAGAAGTGGTTCTTTGCCATCTTGGCGAAGGCACACTTATGTATGATTTGGTAGCGTTTGAGGATATTGTTTATTACGAAATAAATGCCATTACCCCTGTTGAAGCATACTTTTTCCCTGCTGAGCAATTTTTAAGCCCTTCCTTCGGTGCAGAGTATCCCGATCTTCTTCTTTCTCTAATTCGCTCTCAAGCCCTTAAAAATATGTATTATATGCGTCGCATAATAAATATTTCCGGCGGCAATGCTTTTGCAAATACCTGCAAGCTTATGCTCGAACTTTCGCGCTCATATGGCAATGCTTTAGATGTACCACTTGGTGTCACACATGAGGAAATAGCATCACTTCTTGCGGTTCGCCGCTCGTGGCTAGGAAAAATTTTACGTCGCCTTAAGGATGAAAAAGTCATTAGTAAGTGCACTAAAGCACGTTTGGTTATTGAAGATTTGAATAAGTTGGCTGAATATGCCGTAGGTTAGCGTAAAAGGAAACACTGATGTAATAAGGCTTTATTATATCAGTGTTTCCTTTCTTGCAAAAAGGCTTCATATTGTGCCTTTACGATTGTGAAAATTTTTACTATAAGAATTGCTTCTCACATTAAAGCTAGGAGAATTCTTATGTCTGCTAATATTGCCCGTAACAATGCCATTCAGGCCATTACCAACTATCGTACAAGCCATGCACCCTTAAATTTTGTGGATACAAAACCGCAAGATATCTTTGCATGCAATGTATTTAACGATAAGGTAATGCGCGAGCGTCTACCCAAGGCCGTATACAAATCCTTACGTAAAACCATTGATTTTGGTCAGCGTATGGATCCAAATATTGCCGATAATGTGGCCTCTGCCATGAAGGATTGGGCCATTGAAAAAGGTGCCACTCACTTTACACATATTTTTTACCCACTTACAGGCACCACGGCAGAAAAGCATGATAGCTTCCTTCAGCCTGATGGTTACGGTGGCGTTATGGCGGCTTTTTCCGGCTCCATGCTAATTATGGGCGAGCCGGATGCATCAAGCTTCCCTTCCGGCGGCATTCGCTCTACCTTTGTGGCGCGCGGATATAGAGCGTGGGATGTGACCAGTCCTGCCTATATTATGGAAAATCCTAACGGAACTTTCCTTTGCATACCAACTGTTTTTCTTTCGTGGACAGGTTTTGCCCTCGATAAAAAAACTCCTGTTTTGCGCTCTAATCAATGCCTAAATAAAGAAGCAAAAAGAGTGCTTGCAATTTTTGGGGTAGAGACAGAGCTTCCCATCATTTCCTTTGCTGGCCTTGAGCAAGAATATTTCCTCATCGATGCGAATTTTAACTTCGCACGCCCAGATATTCACTTAGCAGCGCGCACCCTTTTTGGTGCTCGCTCTGCCAAAGGGCAAGAATTTAGCGATCAATACTTCGGCGTTATCCCGCAGCGAGTCCTTTCCTATATGATGGAGGTTGAGCGTGAGCTGTTTAAGCTTGGGGTGCCCGTGGTAACTCGTCACAATGAAGTTGCGCCAAGTCAGTATGAAATTGCACCGCGCTTTGAAAATGGTAACTTGGCTGTAGACCACAACCAAATTATCATGACGGTGCTGCGCAATGTTGCCAAGCGCTATGGCTTAAAATGCCTTTTACACGAAAAACCCTTTGCCGGTATCAACGGTTCCGGTAAACACTTGAATTATTCCTTCGGCAATGAAGAGCTCGGAACGCTTTTTGACCCAGGTGATACACCGCATGAAAATGCACAATTTATGGTGTTTTGCTCCTGCATGATTCGGGCTGTACATAAATATGGCGCCTTGTTGCGTGCCACCGTAGCCAGCGCCAGCAATGACCATCGCCTTGGTGCCAACGAAGCTCCTCCTGCCATCATGTCTATTTTCCTTGGTGATCAACTCACAGATGTTTTTGAACAATTCCGCGCAGGTAAAGTAAAAGGTGCCCGCGGCAAGCGCATCATGAATGTGGGTGTGGATACCTTGCCCCCATTGCCGGCAGATCCGGGCGATCGTAACCGCACAAGCCCCATAGCCTTTACCGGTAATCGCTTTGAATTTCGCGCCCCCGGTTCAAGTATGTCTGCGGCCGGCTCACTGGCTGCGCTTAATACCATTATGGCTGATTCATTAAAGTATGCTGCTGATTTTCTTGAAGATGCTTTGAAAGATAAAAAGGTTACTCTCAATGAAGCGGTGCAAAGCTTTATTCAAGGAATAATTGAAGAGCACAGCGCAGTCATTTTTAATGGTGATGGATACTCTGAAATTTGGCACAAAGAGGCAGAGCGCCGTGGTTTACCAAATATGCGCACCACGCCGGAAGCCTTAGAGGCTTTGATGTGGCCTGAAGTCATTCAGCTTTATGAAGAATATAATGTTTTAAGTAAGATGGAGCTAAAGTCTCGCCAAGAGATTTACTTTGAGCAATACTGCAAAACCATTCGCTCCGAAGCCATGCTTGTGCAGCGTATTGCCAAGACAATTATTTTTCCTGCAGCCATGCGCTATCAAGGTGAACTGGCCAGCACAGCAGCCAGCATGAAAGCCATCGGCAAAGATTTTCAAACTCTAACTCTTGATGAAGTCACAGAAAATTTGCGTAAAATGCAAACTGCCATGGGCAAGCTTGAAAAACAGATGGATAAAATACAAAAAATGGATGATGATATGGCCGCTCGTGCTAACTTCTATTGCCAAAAAATTATTCCATGCATGGTGGAAGTTCGCCAATGGGCCGATGCTCTCGAAGGTGTTGTGGCCGACGACTTATGGGCCTTGCCAAGTTACCAAGAAATTCTTTTCGGAAAATAAATGATATAAATTTTCTGTAGGATTTTTT